>JAKJFL010000540.1:0-2892 GCA_022704935.1 Candidatus Rifleibacteriota bacterium | reverse complement strand
GCATACGAGATGAGAAAAAGCCGACACGGTGAAGACTCCGCCGAAGCGGCGTCGAGCCTCGCCAGTCTCGCGGCAGCCATGGAAATGAACGGCAAATACGCCGAGGCCGAAGCGGCATTCAGGCACGCTCTCGCGATCAAAACGCGCCTGCTGGGCGACACCCACCCGGAGATCGCCGTCCTGAAAGGGAATCTGGCATCCCTGTATGAAGCCCTGTCGCGGTTTTCCGAAGCGGAACCGCTCCTGCTCGACGCCCTCGAGATCCGCCGCAAAACCTTCGGAGAGAACCACCCGGCGACGGCTCTTCTTCTGTGCCGGCTGGGGGCCTTCCTCTTCGATCAGGGCAGAATCGCATCGGGGCTCGCTCTTCAGGAGCAGGGCTGCGCCATTCTCGGTCAAAAACTCGGCCCCGGCAATCCCGACCGCGGAGCGGCACTCTGCAATCTCGGCGCCTGCCATGCGCGGCTCGACCAATTCGAACAGGCCGAGTTGGCCCTTTCCGAAGGAATCGCGATCGCTTCCGCCGCGTTCGGTGCCGGGCATCCGACCGTGACGAACGGACTGAACCAGCTAGCGGAGGTCCTGCACCGTCGTGGAAACGCATCCGAAGCGTTCGGCCTCCTCGAGCGGGCACTGCAGATCCAGGAAACGACTGTCGGGCCGGATCATCCGGATTTCGCCATCACGCTGAGCAACCTCGGCATCCTTCACATGGAAGCCGGCCATGACACGATCGCAAGGCGATATCTGGAACGGGCCGCCTCGATTCTCGCGAACTCGGTCGGGAACTCGGATTTGAATTCCATCGGCTGCATCGAATCCATCGCACGCATCGACGATAGGCAGGGAAGGCTCCTCGAAGGCATCAACGGTCATCTGCGCGCCATCTTCCTCGAAGAAGAAAATGCCGTCAGAAACAGGTCGGAGCAGTATGCGATGATTCATCGCGTCCGGCAGTCGGAGCCGCTGACAGGGTTTCTTTCGTCTCTTGCGAAGCTGTCACGGCTCTCGCCCGCCCAGGCTCGGCCCTTCGAGGAAACAGCCTTCGAACTCATGGAATCATGCAAATCCCGTCGGTTCATCGAGCAGATGAGCCGCTCCACGGCGGCGCGCATTCAAGGAATTCCCGACGACGTCAGGCAGCGGATGCGTGAGGCAAACGCCTCTCTTCAACAGGTGGGGCAACAGCTCCGGCAAGAGCGAAAAAAATCCTCACGGGACCGGAACATCGAGTTGCTCAAAGAGCTTGAAAACCGGTTCGGCACGCGTCTTCGAGAATTGCAAACCATCGAGAACGCCCTCGTCGCATCCTTCCCTGAATATGCAGCCCTGGTCAGGCCCGAGCGGTTGACCGTCGGCGATGTGCGCCGGGAGCTGTTGCATGAAAACGAGCGTCTGATCGAATTCTGGGAGGGCGAGGGGTATCTTCATGCCGCGATCATCAGCAGCGGGTCCTACCGGTTCGTATCCCACGAGGTCGGTTCTGAAGCGCTGCGCCTGAGCATCGTGAAGTTCAGGAAAGCCATCCGAACCCTCTCCGACCTCCCCACGTTCAAGACAGCCGCCCTCGGCCTGGCCCGCGAAATTTTCCAGCCGTTCCTCAGCGATGCGGAGATTCGCGAAACCTCTCGCCTGATCATCGTCCCGTCGGCATATCTCGCGAATGTCCCCTTCGAGGCGCTCGTCCTGACCGAAACAGGGAATGACTTCGCGCATCTCGAGTATCTCTTCACCAGGCTGCCGATTTCGTATGCGCCCTCCGTCTCGGCGTTGAAAGAAATACGGCGGAGCGAGACTTCGCGTGGTTCTCCCCGCACCGCTACCGCTCCGGTCCTTCTTGTCGGTGATCCGGTGTATGCTTCCACCGAGACGGCATCCGGCCCGACAACCGGGCTCGAGCCGCTTCCCGGAACGCGAGTTGAAATCGCCCGAATAGCGGGGCTCTATCGGGGGAATCCAGAGACTCCAGACATCCGGCTGGGCGCCGAGGCTTGCGAGAGTTTCATCAAGAAGGCATCTGCGAACGGCTCGCTCGCGCGATTTCCGATCGTTCACTTCGCGGTCCACGGCATCATGCCGGGTCAGGTGGAAAGCTGTTCCGAGCCCTGCCTCGCGCTTTCGACCTCCGTAGACGCTGCTGAGGACGGCTTCCTGACCATGAGCGAAATATTTGGCTTGCGACTCGATGCAGCCCTGATCGTTCTCTCGGCGTGCAACACCGGCGTCGTCGACGTCGCCCTTCCGAATCTCGAAGCACTGTCCGGCTTTGCGCGCGCGTTTTTCCATGCCGGCGCGCGTCGTCTGCTGCTCACCCTCTGGAGCATAAGCGACACGGCGACGGCGGAGTTCATGAGTTCCTTTTACGCCCATCTCCTCCGGGCCGACAGACCGCTGGAAGCTCTTTGGGAAGCGCGAAGGCGGATGCTGTCGATTCCCGGACTCGCGCACCCCTTCTTCTGGGCCCCTTTCGTTCTCATTGGCGAATGAACCGAACGGCGGGTGCAGCCCCGGGTTTATATACTGTATGTTATTATTCCGGGCTGACGACAATCCCTTCCTGGGGAGAATGCCGTACGCTCGTGATCCTGTGCTGGGGCTTGGCCATGAGCACCCGGGTTTCGGGCGGCACCGATTCGGTGAGCCAGACGTTGCCGCCGATGACGCAGTCGTCCCCAACATGGGTATCCCCGCCCAGGATGACGGCGTTGGCGTAGATGACCACGCCGTTGCCGATTTTGGGGTGGCGGTCCACCCCCTTGACCGGCTTGCCCTGCTCGTCCAGCGGGAAGGATTTGGCGCCCAGGGTGACGCCCTGGTAGATTTTGACGTCGTTGCCGATGGCCGCCGTCTCACCGATGACAATGCCGGTGCCGTGGTCGATGCAAAAACGCT
>JAKJFL010000539.1:0-2903 GCA_022704935.1 Candidatus Rifleibacteriota bacterium | reverse complement strand
GGGTGGGGGATCATTCCGCCGTCGGTGAGAAAACGGAACGAGCCGTTCCATTCGAACACGAGCACGTGTGAAAGAACGGAGCTCATTTTGATGCCAGTTTCGGAATTGAGGACGGCTTTGAGAAGGATGGGCGTCGAGATCGTCCCCTTCATCAGGGCTTTCGCCTGGCCGGTCCGGACGAGTTCGACCGTCTTCGCGGCCGCGGCTTCGGGTGTGAGGGCCTCGACGATGCGGGGATTGAAACCGGGGGCCTCACGGGCGAGCAGCGGATCGATGACGGCGGGATTGCCGACGAAGATGCAGTCGACATACCCGAGCTCGGAGGCTTCCTTCGCGGCGAGAATCGCGTCGACATCCTCCGGCATGCAGATCGCGAGCGGGACGCGGCCGGCTTTCAGTTTCGAATCGAGATCGCAGAATCGCATGATCGCACCTTTCCTAAGTATTAATATATAATAATAAATATTAAGAGAAACTTGCTCTTTTCGGGACGGCGTTCCTCAATACTGCCTGACGATAGAAGGATCCTGGAGGGCGCGAACGGCGTGAGAGGCGAGTGCTTTCATCTCGTTCTGGCCTGGTTTGACGACGAGCGGCGCGATGAACCCGACCCGTTCGCGGATCCACTCGACGACTCTGGCGTTGTAGGATACGCCGCCTGTCAGGATGATCGCATCGACGTTGCCGCACAGGGCCGCGGCCATGGCGCCGATCTCCTTCGCAATGTGGTAGCACATGGCTTCGAGCACCAGTTTCGCTTTCTCGTCCCCGGCGTCGATCCGTTTGATGACTTCCCGGACGTCAGCTGTGCCGAGATGCGCCATGAGACCGCCCTTGCCGATGAACATCTTGCGGAGCTGGTCGTAGGTGTATTTTCCGCTGAAGCACATCTTGAGAAGGCCGACCAGCGGAAGGGTTCCGACCCGCTCGGGCGAGAAGGGGCCGCCGTCGTTGGCGTTGTTGACGTCGATGATACTGCCCTGCCGGACCGCAGCGATCGAGAAGCCTCCGCCCAGGTGCGCAACGACGGCGTTCAGCGTTTCCGGCGCGACGCCACGCTCTTCGGCGGTCTCTCGCAGCATCGCCTTGATGTTGAGCGCGTGGGAAAGGGTGCCGCGGGGCAGGTCCGGCCAGCCGCTGATTTTCGCGATCTCGTCGAACTCGTCGACCGAAACGGGATCGGCGATGAACGCCGGGATCTTTGCTTCCTCGGCGATCTCGTGTGCAAGCAGGGGCCCGAGGTGCGAGGCGTGGTCCTGGAGCTTGCCGCCCTTGATGTCGGTCAGCATCGCTTCACCGATCGCATACACGCCGCTCACGAGAGGTTTCAGCGGAGAACCTCGGCTGATGACGGCGGAGAGCGACGAAACGGGCGTGTTCCAGAACGCGAGGGCTTTGTGCAATGCATCGCGCCTGTATTCGAGCTGGGAAAGGGTCGTCGGGAATTTCGCGAGCTCGGCGCGGTCGTGCTCGAGTTCGTGAAGCTCACGAACGTTCTCGCCGTCGAACAGGGCGATCTTGGTCGTGGTCGAGCCGGGGTTGATGACCAACAGGCGGGGGGAAACCGACATTAAGTCACTCCTCTCGTGATATCAGGGCTTGCCAGGAAATGGCGCCGGCCGCCAGACGGTCGGCCGGGCAGAAGTCGGCCAGCGGAAACGCGAAGGGCGAGAACCAGGCGGCGTGGTCCGCGGGAACGGGCGGGTGGGGGCCGTTCCCCTTGTCGACAAGCTCGCAACGGACGAAATGAAGCCGGATGTCCTTGTCGGGATACGCGTGCTCGAGCACCAGCAGTCGTTCGTGCGCGAAGACCT
The DNA here is from genome assembly GCA_022704935.1 of Candidatus Rifleibacteriota bacterium. GTDB lineage: Bacteria > Muiribacteriota > Ozemobacteria > Ozemobacterales > Ozemobacteraceae > MWAR01. The sequence continues at coordinate 1,089 of JAKJFL010000539.1, read as the reverse complement.
CGAGATCGAGCTCTTCGACGAGCTCGCGCTCGACCGCCTGGGCGGCCGATTCACCGTTCTCGAGCTTGCCGCCGGGGAACTCCCAGAGGCCATCTAGATCGCCGCCGGTGCGTTTCGCGAGCAGGACGCGCGATCCGTGAACGACGACGGCGGCGCCGACCTCGAAAAAGGGGCGATGCGGCTTCTTCATGCGACTTCCAGGAGCAGGCCTTTCAGATACCTGCCCTCGGGGTGGGAAAGCGCGATCGGATGGTCGAGCGCGTGGAAACTCTCACGGATGATCCGGGCGCGACGGCCGGCTCGCCGGCAGGCCTCGGTGACGGCCGAGGCGAACTCATCGCGGCCGAGCTGGCTGGTGCATGATGCCGTGAACAGCAGGCCGCCGGGAGAAAGGCGGTTGATGGCGAGCGTGTTGAGCTTGACGTAGGCTCTGACGGCGCGTTCGAGGTCGGCGCGGTTGCGGGCCATCGAGGGCGGATCGACGACGAGCAGGTCGAACGTCTCGCTCCGGTCGCTGTCGAGAAAATCATACATATCAGCCGCTATAAGAGGGTTTTTCGCCGGGTCGTAGCCGTTGATTTTCAGATTGTCGGCTGCTTCGGCGAGCGCCGGTTTAGCCGAATCGACGGTGACGACGCGCGTCGCTCCGCCCGCGAGAGCCGCGACCGTGAAGGCGCCGGTGTAGCCGCACACGTTGGCGACCTTTCGGCCGCGCGCCACCTGACGAATGAGGGCGCGGTTGTCGCGCTGGTCGAGGAAAAACCCGGTTTTCTGGCCGCTCATCAGGTCGGTCTGGAATTTGAGGCTGTTTTCGCGGAACCGGAGTTTCTCCGGCATGTCCTTCCCGAAAATGAGGCCGGCGGCCGGGCCGGACGCGCGTTTCACATGGTTGCGGCGCCAGATCCAGCGGAGGCCGGGAACGATCTTCGACAGGGTCGTGGAGACGACGTTCACGTAGGGCTCGAGACCGAGGCTGTAGATCTGCACGGCGGCCGCGTTCCCGTAAATGTCGATGATCAGGCCGGGGATGCCGTCGCCTTCCCCGTTGATGAGACGGTAGGCGTCGGTCTGGGTCGGGTCGAAGAACGA
>JAKJFL010000538.1:0-2903 GCA_022704935.1 Candidatus Rifleibacteriota bacterium | reverse complement strand
AGATTTCGGCTTCGTCCAGTTGGCCGGCCGTCTTGAAAAACTTTGGAAAGAGTGCCGCGCGGAGTGTGACCTTGTTATCACGGCTCGACGTGGTTCGTTTCGCGTCATCACGTTCGTCGTCGACGATGATCGTGATGTTCAGATACTTTCCGAAATCGTTTGTCTCCTCGGTGATCGAGAAGCTCGCGACCTTCGCCTGGCTGATGATGCGGTCTCGCGTATCGCCGGTCCTGCGGACCGACCCGCTTTCGTATTCGTAGGTGATGGGGATGATGGATCCGTCTTTCTTGGTGTTGAATTTGAAGGTCAGGTCGTCGCCGCTCTTCTCGATCACGGGCGCATCCGCCGTTGCAAGCCGGATGTCGGTCTTGAGATATTCCATCAGGATGCTGCCGGCCCGCAGATTCGTCAGTTTCACCTGCGTTTTGGAAAACGTCCCGAAGGTGCCGGCCATGATTTTGTAAAGAACGCCGGACACGAGGGCGCCGACGATCACGACGACCATCACTTCGACCAGCGTGAAACCCTGTTTTCGGTTCATATTCCTCTTCAGTCCATGACTATGGTGTAGAGAACGACCTCGTCGTCCGCGCTCACGGAGCCTGCACGAACATGGGCAACCCTGACGGAGACGAGATAATTCGGTACCTCTGCCCGCTTACTGAAGTAATCCTTTATTTTCCCCAAAAGCTTCGTGCTCGTCGCCTTGTATTTCGTGATCGACATGCTTCGTGTGTATTCCTTGTTTTCGATCGGCGGAATGGCGGGCTTCGAGCCGGGCGGCTTGCTCATTTTGTTCAGAAAATCCATGATTTCCTTATCGTTGTTCAGCGTCTTCAGCTTCCCGGGAGCCTCGGTGACGATCGTGTCGAGTTCGGAGGCTTTCCGGTCTCGCATGAAGTTGATCAGGTCGGAAGCATAGTTAGTTTCCTCGATTTCCCGGGCGTTGCTGACGACGCCGCGCGTGCCGAACCGGAACATGTTGTAGATGGGCAGGAACGCGAAGCTCACGAACACGAGAGCCACGAGGATCTCGAGCATGGAAAAGCCACGATAACGGCGAATCTTGCTGGTCATTCGCCCTCCAGTTTCGTGACCGGGCGGCCGCTGAAAGGACTGATCACAGGCTTGGGGACTTCGGCGGGAGAGGCCTGCTCGCTCACCGGCTTCGGTTCGGAAGGGTGGAACGCGTCAGGCAAAGATTCCGTCGGCGAGGCGACAACCGGCGTTTCTACAGCGGACACCGGTTCCTGGAGCGTGGGTGATGCAGAGAGGGTGGGTGATGCGGATTCCGTGGCAAGAACCGTCGTGCCGGGCAGGCGTGGAGCAATCGGCCTGACGAGCGGCAACGGCTCCGAGACGCCACCCCGGAAGCGAATCGCCCTCCCCCTGCGGAGCTGCACGGAATACGTCGCCGGCGATCCGTTCATGTCGAGGGTGGCCTCGGTCATGCTGAGCCGGTCTTCACCGACGGTCAGCGTGAATTCCGGCGCCGCGGGCGTCTCGATCACGGCTGCGCCGGAAATCCAGTCGATGCCGGCCTCCCGAAGGGAAATCGTCGCGCTGCCGTCAATGATGATCGGTTCAGCACGCTGACCGTTCACGAAGATCGCCATACGGCCCCGGACGGGCATGCCTTCGCCGGGCTGGCCGTAACAGGTGTTTCCGCGCGCAAGGACCTTGCGGCCGTAGGTGGACTGGTCGCCGAGCCCCATCACGACGATCATGTCGAGCATTTTTCGATCCGGCATCTCGCGGGGGACGTTCATATAGAAAATGAGGCCGCAGGCGACGACAAGTATGAACGCGACGGCGTGGGCAAGGAACCTGGATGCCATGCCGGCAACGACCTGCCCGGCCGCGGCGGCCGGCTCAGGGCGGAGGCCTTCTGCGGTGATTCTGCGCATGACGACGTCGCGCAGATGCATCGATTCGATCACGGGCTGCAGAACATCTTTGAGAGATTTTTCCCGCTGCTGGATCTCGTGGTAGGCGGCCTGGCATTCACGGCAGGCGGAAAGATGCCGCCGGATGTCGGAGGCTTCCTGGGCGGTCACGTCTCCATCGATGTATCTGCTGAGCAGTTCTTCGCGTTCACATGACATGTTCGGCATCCCGCTTTCCGCGCAGGGCCTGGCGCGCCTTGAAAATGCGGTTTTTCACGGTCTGGAGGGGCAGGTCGAGAATTTCGGCGATCTCCTCGTAGGGGAGTTCCTGGAGGATGCGCATCATGAGAGGGGTTCGCAAGTCTTCCGGGAGGTCGAGGATGTCGCGGAACGTGCGCCGGAACTCTTCATGCATCTCGGCATGGACAGCCGGATCGTTCCTGGGAAGCGGAGAATTCATTCTCGCGATGCATTCCTCCGGGACGGTGGCGACGGGTGTGTCGTTCCGCTGTTTCCGAAAACGATCGATCATGACATTGCGGGCGATTCTGAGCAGCCAGGCGGAAAACCTGCGCGAGGCATCGAACGAAGACAGGTGCCGGAAAGCCTTGATGAAGGCCTCCTGGGCAATGTCTTCCGCCTCCGGCAGACTCCGGACCTGGGACAGCAGATAGCTGTACATGAGCCGCTCATACCTTTCCACCATGATGCCGAACTGGTCGGTATCGCCTTCTAGGACGGCCGATACGACCTCGGCATCAGAGCGTTGATCGTTTCCCATCTTGTTATACTCGTGTCCGTGACAAAAGTTTTCTCATTGTTCGTACACGTACTCGCCGTCCATGGGTCCCATGGAGAGACCGTGGAAATCTTCGCTCGTCATGTCGTTCTTGCCGTTGGCATTGAACCGCTCGCACAGCTCACCGCGCATGAACCCCCACTCTATGACGCCGCCCTTTTCGATCAGGGGCGCCATGTCGTCGACCGCCACGCCGCCGATCAGGTGGATCGGCTTGT
>JAKJFL010000537.1:0-2905 GCA_022704935.1 Candidatus Rifleibacteriota bacterium | reverse complement strand
GTCGAACCCATGGCCTGGGCCGGCGCACGCGGCAGGGAAGACACGCGCGCCGCTCTCGCCGCAATCCTCGCGACTGCCACGACAACGGCTCCGGCGCAGGTCGCGTCCGCGCCGACCGGAACCGCTGCCGGCGCGGCCGATGCGATCGACCGGTACTGTATCGGCTGCCATGACCGCCAGCGCACGACGGGAGGGGCGCCCAGGACCGACGAAGCCTGGGAACGGGTCATTCTGCGCATGCAGAAATACACCGTCGGCCGATCCGATGTCGCCTCCATACCCGACTCGGCGATTTCCGAAATACGAGACGCCTTTGCCGCTGCCGGCCTGATCGCGTCTTCGACGGCGTCTCCGGTGCCGGGCAGATGACGAGCCGTCCCGGCGCCGGGCGCGAGGATCATTCCTGTTCGAAATGCCGCTTGATGGCGAAAACAAAGACAACGATATATAACAGGAAAAAGAAATAATTTCCGAATCTCAGCCACAGGGAGACCCGCGAGCGCATGTTTCCATGGGCGCTCTCCAGTCGCTCGAGATCCGGCCCGGCGAGGTCGACGACGGAATTCTCGTCATACAGCACGAGCCTTCCCTCGAGGACGTAGACGGGGACGGAAAACAGTCGGAACGAGGTATACTGGTATCCCACGTCCTTCCCGTCGAATCGAGAGTCCGGGAGGTCGAAAACGGGGGAGATCTCCTCCTTGAAAGAAAGCGGTAGTTTCATCTGGGCGGTGGCGGTAGCCGGAAACAGCAGGTATGGCAACAGAAAAATAATAAAATATATAATAACACTGCTTACGGAAAACGACACTCTCGTCCGACAGACTGTGCCGTTTGACAGAGAGAATCCGGCCATCTTTTCACGTGTCCTCAGCAGATCGGTGGCGGAAACGTGATCTGCCGGAGGCAGGAGAGTGCGAACTCGTCGGTCATGCCCGAGAGATAGTCGGCGGCCATGCGTGCCGGGCCCGCATTTTCACGACGGTAGGTCTGCTCCATGCGCTCGAGGTAATGGCCGAACGCGCGGTCGATCGGCAGGGATGAGGCCGCGTAGCGGGGATACTCGGCGCCGAACCGGGTGACGAGATCGTGCAGGTGCGTGAACAGGCGGCTCACGATCTCGTCGATATAGGAACCGTATTCCCGCAGTTTCGGGTGAAAGTAGATGCGCTCGTAGTTGAACCGGCGCAGTTCGTTGATGATCGCGAACCGTTCCGGAGAGAAACGGATGGCGGCGTTGTCGCTCGAGGCGGTTATCAGGTCGACGACCAGGGTGTTGATGATCTCGCCGTTCCTGCCGCCGAGTTCGCGCCGCACGAGGTTGGGAACGTCGCCTTCCGAGATGAGACCGGCGTCAATAGCGTCTTCTATATCACGGCCAAGATAGGCGATCTTGTCGGAGAACCGGACGATACAGCCTTCCCAGGTCGACGGCCGGGAGTTCCGGTCGAGAACCTTCTCGGGAACGTTCGCCGTTTCCGCCGGAACGAGACTGGGTTCGAATTTTTCTCCGTTGTGGCAGACGATGCCGTCGCGGACGGCGAACGTGAGATTGAGGCCGCGCCCGTCGTTCGCGAGCATGTCCACGACGCGGAGGCCGTTGATCTCGTGCATGAACGACGAACCATGCTGCTGGAGGATCGTGTCGATCGCGTGTTCGCCCACGTGACCGAAAGGCGGGTGGCCGAGGTCGTGGCCGATGCCGATCGCGAACGCCGCCTCTTCGTTCAGCTCCCAGCCGAGCCGATTCAGGCCGCGCACGATCGAGACGGCGATCGTCGCAACGTGCATGACATGTTCCATGCGCGTGCAGATATGATCGTTCTCGGGCGCCGAGAACACCTGCGTCTTGTGTTTGAGTCGCCGGAACGGCAGCGAGTGGATGATCGCGGTCTGGTCGCGCAGGAACGGACCGCGCAGGTCTTCTTCCCGCGGCATTCGCCGCTCGCGGAGCTTTTCGTCGGGCATCAGGTTCTTCATCATGCCCTCAGCATAGCATTTCCCTTGGTGGCGGTGTAGGGGCGGGTTTCTGACCCGCCCGAACGCCGCACGACGATGATGGTACAAAAAAATTCCGGGCGGGCGCCCGGAGTCGAAATGCGTCGCATCTGGAACATTGTTCTATCGGTGGATTCCGATCGGAGAAAACACGTTCATTGGGGAGTCTGTCAGGTCGGGAGCAGTCTCATGACCTTGTCGAGCAGGGAGTGGAGTTCCGCTTCGCGAGCCTTGAGGGCGTCCTGGAACTGAGACATGTTGCGGCAGTGGTAAATCTCGACGCGGGTGTCAGCTATCTCCCTCGAGAGCAGGGTTTTCAGCAGGGCCAGATACTCTTCGGACAACTCGAGTTTGAACATAGCCTCTCATCTCCTCTCTGTTCCACCCTCACTACAAACGATTTGCATTTTGAGGCGTCTTGTCAAGGGAAGAATGTCATCGAGAGTTCGTGTGCCCTGCTGTTACTCTCTGGAAGATGCCCCTCCGTTTGCCCTGAGCCTGTCGAAAGGCGAATGGATGAATCATCGGCAAGCGGCGGTTCGTGTTTCGACGGGCTCGCCCGTGAATGGAGTCAGTACATCCGCGTTCGACACGCAGGAATCGTTATCAGGCGAGCCGTGTCCTCGAGGGGGCAAGGACCAGCCCGACGGCTGCGATGATCGTGAACGCGGCCCCGGCGATGAACGTGGCCGAGGGGCCAAACGAGCTCCAGAGAGAGCCTGCGATGGCGCTGGCCAGCACCAGCGCGATGCCGCTCACCAGGTTGAAGATGCCGAAGCCTGTGCCGATGAGATCCGACGGGGTGGTGTCGGCGACCAGTTTCGCCAGCAGCCCCTGGGTGAAAGCCATGTGAAGCCCCCACAGCGCGGCCCCGGCGAATACTGCCGTCGATGATCCGGCCACGGCA
>JAKJFL010000030.1:0-13424 GCA_022704935.1 Candidatus Rifleibacteriota bacterium | reverse complement strand
CCGGTGGCGGCGGTGGCGGTGGTGGCGGTGGTGGCGGCGGCGGCGGCGGCGGAGAGGATTGACAGGCATTATGCGCGTGTCCAGACGATTCAATTTCAGGATTCTCGGCCTTTCGCCTCTCGCACTGGGACTGCTCGTGACGGTTCTCGCCGCGAACCCTGCCCAGGCTCAGCAGGCCACACCGGATGACCTGGAAGAAACCGACCGGGTGACAGAGCTGTCGCAGTCGCACCAGTTCTCGCCGGCCGTTTCCGAGAAAGACCCGTTCAAGCCCCTGATCACCAAGCCCAAGCCGCCGGAGCCCGACATCCGACCTCCGCAAGAGGAACAGGCCTCCAGGCCGGTCGAAATCAAGCAGGTCATCCCTCCCCTCAGTCTGAAAGTCACCGGGATCTGCGGGAACGAGAGCGAACGTCTGGCCATGATCGAGTTCAATCAAAAATCGTACGTCGTTTTTAAAGAAATGACGGTGGATGAATCATTCAAAGTTGTCGATATCTTTTCTGACAAGGTCGTCGTTTACTCATTCAAGGAACAGATGCGTCGGACATTTCCGATCGGAGGTGGAAAAGAATGAATTCCACAGGTAAAACCAAGAATGGCCTCAAATACACGGTTGTAGCCGCGGCCATGCTGGCGTCTCTCTGGGGACAGCCGGCTGTGGCGGAGGACAACATCTCGCTCGACTTCCGCGACACCGACATCCGCGAGATCATCAAGATCATCGCGCAGAAGTCGGGCACGAACATCATCGCGGAAAAGAGTGTCCGTGGCAACGTCACGGTTCGCCTGACCGACGTCTACTACGAGGAGGCCATGAACCTCATCGCCAAGACCAACGGGTTCGCCGTCCGCAAGATCGGCAACACCTGGATCCTGGCCGACGAGAAGAAGCTCATCGAAGCCTTCGAAAAGGGCCTGACGATCACCAAGCGCCTGCAGTATGCCAAGGCCGCCGACGTCAGCAAGATCATCGCCCAGACCATCAAGAAGGACGTCAAGGTCGCCACCGACGATCGCATCAATGCGGTCATCGTGTCTGGCGGCAAGGACATTCTCGACGAGGTCAAGAAGCTGATCGAAACGATCGATACGCCTGTCCATCAGGTCATGATGGAAGCGAAGATCGTCGAAGTGAAGACAACGGCTGCCAAGAAGCTGGGCTTCGCCTGGAAGACCGGCACCAAGGACACCGCCGGCGAGCTCGACGGCAGCCCGACCGTGTTCGCGACGAAGGAATACTTCGCCCAGAACCCCGACTCGAGCCTGTATCAGAACGGCTTCACCAACCCGCAGGGCGAGTTGTTCGGACTCGGCGACTTCTATCGCGACACCCTGCTGTTCCAGGCCACGCTGAACGCTCTCGAGCGGCACAGCGAGACCAAGATCCTCAGCAACCCGAAGATCTCGGCGGTCAACGGACAGGAAGCCAACATCGTGGTCGGCACGAAGGTCATCTACCCCGGCGGCGCCGATCAGCCCCCGAAGGAAAAAGACACCGGTATCAAGCTCAAGATCACCCCGCGCATCAATGATGACGGCTATATCACGGTCGATGCCGAACCCGAAGTCTCCTTCGTCGAGTCCTGGTCGAACAACGGCATGTATCCGGTCATCGGCACGCGTTCCGCCAAGACCCAGGTGCGCGTCCGCGACGGCGAAGAGATCCTCATCGGCGGCCTGATCCGCGACGAAGAGGGCCGTGAAAAGAGCAAGATCCCGCTGCTGGGCAACATTCCGATCCTCAAGTCGCTGTTCAGCTACAACGGCAAGAACGGCGAGTCCCAGGAACTGATCATCCTGATCACCCCGCACATCATCGCGCAGAGCATCGAGTCCGCCGCCCCGACCAGCATCGTGCCCGAGGCCGGCAGCGAGATGGAACCTGCCCCAAAGACGGCCCCCGCCGCCCAGCCCCAGCCCGCCGGCAATGCGGGTGACGCGTTCGACAACGCGTTCGACACCACCTTCTGATCCAATCTCCGACATCACGCCCCGGCTCCGGCCGGGGCGTTTTTTCATATCGGATCGTATCGACCGGGTGTAGGGGCAGGTCGCGTCCCACTTCCGAAAACACGGGATGTAGTCTTTGACCCTGAGTAGGGTTTCGTGGTGAAATGGGGATGGTCGCAGAACGAATGGAGAGGATGACGATGACCGAAACCCGGTATTTTCACATCCCGCGCAAGGGAAAGATCGCGAAGCTCACTTCGCTCGGCGAGGCACTGCAGTTTCAGAAGAAGGGCGAGTACGTCTGGATAGACCTGATCGATCCCGCCAGGGAAAACTTCGACGAGCTGATCGAGCCGTTCGGCATCCACCAGTTGAGCGTCGAGGACTGTCTCGACGACGATCAGATCCCCAAGACCGAGAATTTCGAGAAGAACACGTTCATTCTGTTCAATTGTTATACCTATAAAAAAGAAGAGCTGACGATCGACGAGGTCGATTTCCTGATCGGGGCGAATTACCTGATCACCGTCAGAGGCTTCAAGGCCCAGAATCCATCCTTCTTCGACAAGCTCGACGAAGCCGTGTTTCGGGGCATATCGGAAGTCAACCGTGGCCCCGACTTTCTGCTGCAGCTGATTCTCGACTACATCGTCGATAAAAAATTCATCGCGATAGATTCGATTCAGGAAGAGGTCGAGCGAATCGAGGAAAGCATTCTGGGTGAAAAACCGGACTTTCAGCCCGAGCACCTGATGCGGCTCCGGTCCACGCTCCTGACCCTCCGCAAGAGTCTTTTCAACGAACGCGAGATCCTGATCAAGATATGCCGTCGGGACTCACCGTTCGTCAGCGAGAAAGCGATCTATTACTTCCGCGATATTTACGACCATCTCGCCAAGTTCTTCGAGTTCATCGAGATCAACCGGGAGCAGATCACGTCGCTGATGGAACTCCATCTCTCGCTCACGAACGCGAGAATGACTCAGTTGTCGAACCAGACGAACCTCGTGATGAAGCGCCTCACCGCGATCACGACCGTCTTCATGCCCCTCACCCTGCTGTCGGGCATCGGCGGCATGTCGGAATGGTCGATGATGACCGGCCCAGAAAACTGGATGATCTCTTACCCAGTCTTTTTCGCGGCCATGGCGATTCTCGGCATTTTCAACTGGTGGCTTCTCCGCAGACTCCAGTGGATCTGACCCGGCCGTTCCCGAATGGCCGCTCTTGATTCCTGCAGAAAACAAAGGCCTGTTTCGCATTCCAGTTCGCGCTGAGCGCGTCGAAGCACAAGAGACTCCCACCCGTTGTCAAGTTTTGGGCGAACGGATGGTTTGCCTTCTGCAGGACTCAATAAGCGAAGCGGCTCCGCTGATACCGTTCGAAGGAGTGCCGGATGTCCGCGTGGGTGTCCGAACCGAATTTGTCGAGAACAGCGGATGCCAGTTCGAGAGCGAGAACCGATTCGGCCGTGACGGCGAGGGCGGCGAGGGCGACGGTGTCGGAACGGTCGGCGGCCAACGGTACAGCGGCGTGGGGCGGCTCGATCGAGGGGGTTTCACCGGGCATGCTGCCGGGAAGCGGCTTCATCACCGCACGGAGCACGAGCTGGGCGCCGTTCGTCATGCCGCCTTCGATGCCGCCGCACAGGTTGGTCGGCCGTGTCCAGCCGCGCGATTCGTCCCAGCTGATCGGGTCATGGGCTTTCGAGCCGATCAGCGCGCTCTGCCTGACGGCCTGGCCGATCTCGACTGCATGAACGCCCGGCAGGCCCATCACGACGGCGGCGAGCCGGGCATCGAGGCGGCGGTCGGCCTGCACGTGGCTGCCCAGTCCTGCCGGCAGGCCGTCGAATCGGATCTCGACTTCACCGCCGAGCGTGTCGCCGGAGGCCCTCGCCTTGTCGATCAGCAGCGTCCAGGGAATGACGACGTTCGGGTCGGGCGTCAGGAAGCCCTCACCGACTTCGTCGATCGGAGCCGTCAGCTCGGCGACGGTCGCCGATTCTGGAATCGCGGCTTCCTGGGTTCCGATGCGTCGCACGAAGGCGGCCGAGGTCACGCCGAGTTCCGAGAGCAGGGCCCGGGCGGGCACGGAAAGCGCGCACCGCATCGCCGTCTCGCGGGCCGAGGCCCGTTCACGGATATCACGGATGTCGCCGATTTCATACTTCAGCGCGCCAGCGAGGTCGGCATGGCCGGGGCGCGGCGCCGTGACGGGCTTCTCCCCTTCCGGTCGGGGCCCGAACGTTTCCATCGCGCCGGCATGTTTTGAATAGTCTTTATTATATATGACCATCGAGATTGGGCCGCCGGTCGTGCGGCCGAACCGGATTCCCGAGAGGATCTCGACGGCGTCGCGCTCGATCGAGGCGGCGCGGCTGCCCCTTCCATAGCCGCTGAGGCGGCGGGTCAGGAGCTTTTTGAACGCGGCTTCCGCCACGGGGACGCCGGACGGCATCCCCTCGAGAATGCCGACGAGCGCTTTCCCGTGAGACTCTCCGGCGGTCAGCCAGCGCAGCGTCGCCATGTTCAGGGCGTCTTCAGCCGGATGCCGGCCCAGGCGCAGTAGTCGCGATACAGTTTTTCGGCCTTGGGGCCAAGCCTGGGTGAAAAATAGTGATTGAAATCGAAGCAGATGAACCGGTCGACGAACGGCGCGGCGCCCTCGATCTGGCGTTCGAGCACGTCCATCGTCGTCGGCTCCGCCTCGAATGCCTCCGAGAGCGGCGAGGTTCGGTGGAACACCTCGCAGTTGCCCCAGATGCTGATGCCGAGCGACCGCGCTGCCGAGGCGATTGGCGCCAGGTCGTGCGGGATGCGGTCGATCTGTTTCGTCGTGCCGCCGACGCCGTCCTGCCAGGCGATGATGTCGACCTTCGCCTTCGCGAGCATCGACTTGAAATACCGGTTGATCATCCAGGTCGGAAGCGACTTCGCGAGGCCGGGGCGCGGGGTCGTGAACGGGGAGATCATGACTTTGAGCCCGGGCTTTTCGGCCCGCCCTGCTTCGGCGATGGCGCCGTAGAACGCGCCCATCGAGCCGGGAAGCGAGAGGGTGTTGTCCTCGTAGGGAATGTAGAGTCCGCCGAAGGCCTTGCAATCCTTGAAGCGCTTCACGAGTTCGCCGGTGTAGTTCGCGACCTTGACCCGCTCCTTCGCAAGGAAGAACGGATTGAGCTTGTTCGAGTACCATCCCTGCTCGTCGAGCATCGTCCCCACGAACACCTGCATCTTCAGTTCTTCAGCTACCTTCAGGATCTTTTCGATCGCAGGCGTCAGGTCGGTATCGCCGCTCGTGGAATACTGGGGGATGACGAGGCGCATGCCGGCCGCCCGCATCGCTCCGAGCTCGTCGCGCCAGAATTCTTCGGAGTTTTCGAGGTCGCTTTCCCACAACTGGAGGAACGCCCCCGTGAGGCGGGGCCGCATCGCCGCGGTCGCAACCACCGGTTCAATATCGGCCGGAACTGCCGCCGAATCGTCGTCTTCAGCCACGGTCACGACGGATTCGACCTTCGTCGCGTCGAACGGCCCTGCATGAAGCGGCAGGGTCGCGGCCGCCACGAAAGCCAGCAGGATGAGAGATCTGAGCGCTAGCAACCTGAGCGTCATAGAGCCTCCATTCCCGGAATCATGGGGCATCCCGGATCTTTCCTCAAGCATACTCCCGTTCCCCCTCCCCAACAAGGGTTCCAAGACCAGCGACGGTCGCATGCCCCATGAACAGTCGGTTTATTCAAATGTCACGATCGCGTGTAGAGGCGGGTTTGAAACCCGACCCTACAGAAGAAATAACGAGTTTCTTTTCTCTCATGCATGGGGCGGAATGTGCCGAAGATTCGAGAGAGTCAGAAAAATCGAAAAAATGTCATTTTCCCCTTCGGGGAGTGTTCGCGTTTGCCGATGTCCTGAGTAAGGATGAGGAAAACCATGCCTGTTCGAAACGAAATGCCGACACCGGAAGAAGCCGCATTGGTCGAGAAACTGCTCGGCCGGCCGGCCAAGCTGCCCTACCGCATCGCGACCCGGTGCGGCGACGGTATGCCACAGGTTCTCCAGGCCGATCCGGTGTATCAGGAAAACGGCCGATGGAAGCCGTTTCCGACCTTTCTCTGGCTCGTCTGCCCACGCCTTCGCTACGAAGTCGCGAAACTCGAAGCGGCCCAGGAGGTCCAGATGTTTTCGAAAAGACTGGCGGAAGATGCGGGTTTCCGGGAGCGATTCGTCGAAGGGCAGAAGCATCTGCAGACGCAACGGCTTGCCCTGGCAGAGGAAATTGCGGGCAATCCGCTTCCGGATGACGTTCATTCGGTGCTTTCGGCGACGAATATCGTCGGCAGCCGAAGCATGTTCGGCGTGAAGTGTCTCCATGCCCATGTGGCTCAGACACTCAGTTTCGGTTCGAACCCCATCGGCGACGACGTTCTCGCACGTGTCGGACCATGCGACAAGTCCATGAACTGCCGTCAGGTGCTCCCACCCCGCTCTCACGGAAAGGCAAAACGATGATACGCGGCATCTACACGTCGGCGTCCTCGATGCTGGTGGAGACAATCCGCCAGGATATGATCGCGAACAACCTCGCGAACGTCGACACCGTCGGCTACAAGCGGGACCAGGGCGTGTTCAAGGAACTGCCCACTATGGTGCTCAACCGCGTCAACGACGGCCAGCTGTATCCCCCGCGGCCGTTCGAGAACGCCCCGAAGATCGGCAAGGTCGGCACGGGCGTCATCCTGGACGAATCCTACACGGATTTTTCCCTCGGGAAGCTCCAATACACCGACAACGAGCTGGACTGCGCGCTCGAGAACGCCAAGGCCTTTTTCCTGATGGAAACGCCGAACGGCATCCGCTACTCGCGCGACGGTGTGTTCACCATGAACCAGGACGGCTACCTCACGAACATGAACGGCGATTTCGTGATGGCCGAGCCCGAACCGCCGCGCAACATCGAAGACAGGCTTCTCGTCGCACAAGACGGAACGCCGAACGCAGCGCTGGACATCGGCCGCGTGCAGGTCGGGCCGACGGACAAGATCACGCTCGACACCGAAGGCCGGGTGCTGGTCAACGGCGCGCCCCGGTTCCGCCTCGTGCGGGGCATGGCTTCAGACCGCAAGGCATTCCGCAAGGAGAACACGAACAATTTCACCCGCGCGTACGGCGACGTACAGCGCGCAGACGGGAAGGTGAAGATCGGATACGTGGAGAAGCCGAACTTCAGTCTCGTCGAGGAAATGGTCAAGATGATCGAGGTTTCACGCGCCTATGAAGCGAATTCCAAGTGCATTCAGGCGCACGACTCCCTGCTCGACAAGGTCGTCAACTCCGTCGGGCCGACACGCCGCTGATGAAACACAAGACGGGAGGTAACCAGCCATGATGCGATCGCTGTGGTCCGCTTCGACCGGCATGAAGGGCCAGGAAATGAACATCGACGTCATTTCCAACAACCTGGCCAACGTCACGACGACGGGCTTCAAAAAAGACCGTGTCGACTTCCAGGACCTGATCTATCAGACGCTCAAGGAGCCCGGCACGCCGATCTCGACGGGCAACAACTATCCGGTCGGCATCCAGCTCGGCCACGGCGTCCGGCCGGTCGCCATCACGAAGATCTTCACCCAGGGCGAGTTCCAGCAGAGCGACCAGCCGCTCGACGTCGTCATCACCGGCAAGGGCTTCTTCCAGGTTCAGCTGCCCAACGGCGAGATCGGCTACACCCGGGACGGCGCATGGAAGCTGGACAGCAACGGCATGATCGTGACCAGCGACGGGTATTCGGTGCTTCCGAACATCACCATGCCGCAGGACGCCATCGGCATCAACATCACCCCCTCCGGCATCGTCGCCGCGAAAATGCCGAACCAGGCCGATCTCCAGGTTCTCGGCCAGATCGAAACCGCCGACTTCATCAATCCGGCCGGCCTCAAATCGATCGGCAGGAACCTGTTCACGGTCACCGGCAGCTCGGGAGAACCGATCGTCGGCATTCCCGGCACGCAGGAGCTCGGCGAGATCGAGCAGGGCTACGTCGAAATGTCGAACGTGAAGGTCGTCGAGGAAATGGTGAACATGATCGTGGCGCAGCGCGCATACGAAGCGAACTCGAAGACGATCCAGACATCCGACTCGATGCTCCAGATCGCCAACAACCTGCGCCGCTAAGGAGTTCCTGACTGATGGCTCACCCCGGCTCGATATCTGAATCCGGCATGTTGAAACCGGCTGTCCGCCTCGCAGGAACGGCTCTGCTGGCCCTTCTCTTCGCGAACGGCGTCGGTTGTCTCCCCGCCCATGCGGCTACATCCCCGATGCTACCTGTGAAATCGACCGTTCTCGTGACCGACGGGCGCGTCGACGCATCGATGCTGGTCGGAAGCGATGCCGCGCCTTCGGTGAAAGCCGCGCTGGCGAAAATCCCGGTCGGATTCATTTCGGAGCCGCTCGGCTCCATCACGCTGCATCGGAGCGAGCTGAGTCAGAAGCTGGGAAGCTTCGCGACCATGTTCGAACTGCCACAGCGTGTCCAGGTGTTGAGAAAAGGCGCGATGCTCTCCGGCGAAGAGATTGCCGCGAAAGTGCGCGAACTCTGTTACGAGCGCATAGAAAAAGAAATCGCCGGCGAAGTCCGGATCGATCTGTCGAATCTCCCGCGCCACATCGTTCTTCCCGAGCCGCCCGAAACCTGGGTGCTGACGCCGATGTCCTCCAACAAGCTCGGCATGCGCGTGTTCCAGCTCGAGGCTCGTTGCGGGGAAACGACGGTCCGGCAGATCATCCAGGCCGACGTTTCGAGAACCGTTCGGGTCGCCCGGCTCCGGCGGCTGGCGAAGCGGGGTGAGTGCCTGTCGGCGAGCGACCTGATCGAGGAAACGATCCGCCTGCGCAACGACCAGCCCAACCCGGTCGTGGCGATCGGCGAGGCGGTCGGGAAACAGCTTGCGAACTTCAAATCACCCGGCACCATCGTCAGGGCGAGTGATCTGGCATCGGCATGCGGTCCCGAACCGAAGCAGAATAAAATTTCCAGTAATATACATTCACCCGTGAAATCCGGTCCCGACGACCATGTGGAGTCGCCGGCCCTTCCCGGGGAAACGGGTCCCGAGCCGGTCGTCGCCGAGAATACGGCAAGCGGGTATCTGGTCAAGAACGGGGACAAGGTGGAGTTCACCGTGAAGACCGGAAGCCTCTGCCTGGTCGTGCCCGCGAAGGCATTGCAGAACGGCCGCGCCGGCGAATCCATCAGGCTTCTCAACCTCCAGAACAATCGCCCGATCAAGGGCATCATCACCTCGGAAGGAAAAGTGGAACATGTCGCGAACTAGCATTTCCCGTCTGCTCGTGGTAGCTCTCTTCGCCTGCGCCGCCTCCGCCGCCTCGGGGGCTTCGCTCTGGCTGAACGGCCGCGATCTTTATTCCTCTCAGGGCGCCCATGAATACAAGGCCGGCGACATCATCACCGTCGTGATCGCCGAATCGGCAACGGCCCAGCAGGCGGCGAAGACCAACACACAGGATGATGCATCCATCGAGATCAAATCGGATCCGCAGGTCCCGTTCTTCAAAAAGGTCGTAAGCCAGTTCATCGGGAAGAACGAGATCAAGAACTCCACGAACGGCAACGGCACTACAACCCGCACCGGCAAACTCGACGGCACCGTCACGACAACCGTCATGGAAGTCCTGCCAAACGGGAACCTGATGCTCGAAGGCAGCCGCTCTGTCCGGGTCAACCGTGAGACGCAAATTCTCAGGGTCAAAGGCATCGCCCGCCCCAGGGACATCAACGCGAACAACGAGGTCAAATCCAGCCTGCTCGCGAACGCGGACATCAAGTATGAGGGCAAGGGTTCGATCGGCTCGACGCAGAAGCCGGGCCTGATGACCCAGATCACACAGTTCGTTTTCTAACGCCTCCTCACTCGCAGAATCGGGCCTCCCACCGGGCGGCCCGATTTTTTTCCGCAGGAAAAGGGGATCGATGTCTTCGGCATGAGGGGCCGCATGCCGATACATTTACTGGAGAAGAGTATTTTGCCCCCGTCCGATCATCTTGTTTTCCGAGGAACAGACCGTGAAACGATTTTCTGCAGTCAGATGCGGTTCGGTTGTAGCCCTGGCCCTGGCCGGCGTGCTGACGTTCGGCGATGGGTGCCCGCTCTGGGCTGAAGCGCAGGTTCGTATCAAGGACATCGCGCATATCAATTCCGCCCGGGAATATCAGATCCTCGGTTATGGCCTGGTGACGGGCCTCGACGGCACGGGCGACAAGACGGCCATGAGCACGGAAATGATGAAGGGCATGCTCCAGAACATGGGCATGCAGATCGACGCGGCCGCCATCCAGACGAAAAATTGCGCCGCCGTCGTCGTAACGGGGATGCTTCCGGCGTTCGGGCGGGCCGGCGAATCCTTCGACGTGACCATCAGCTCGATCGGTGATTGCAAGAGCCTCCAGGGCGGCGTCCTGCTTCCGACGCTTCTGAAGGGCGGCGACGGCCAGGTGTATGCCGTGGCGCAAGGCAACATCTCGATCGGCGGCTTTCAGGCCGGAACGGCCGGGGGCGGAGGGGCGGCAGGCGGGAATGTTCCGCAGAAGAACCATCTCACGGTGGCGCAGATTCCGAACGGCGCCATCCAGGAGCGGGAAGTCGGGGACGTTTTCGGGCAGGACGGCACGTTCAGCCTGATTCTGCAACGCAAGGACACGGCGATATCCCGCAAGGTGAAGGAGACGATCGACCGCAAGTTCGGCGAGGGTTGGGCGAAGATTTCCAACCCGGGCACCCTGGATCTGACGATTCCGAGCAGTTTCAAAGACGATCCGGTCAGCTTCGCGGCCGCGATCGACGAGCTGACGTTGACGGTTGAAGAGCCGAACCGCGTCGTCATCAACGAGCGCACGGGCACGGTCATCGTCGGCAACAAGGTGCGCATCAACAAGGTCGCCATTTCCCAGAGCGGCCTGAAGATCGAGATCGGCGACAATGCACAGCGCACCCCGTCCGGCGGCGGCGCGAAGCAGCAGCCCAAGAGCGGAAGCCTCGTGGCGATACAGGGTGAAACTACGGTCGACGATCTCGTATCCGCCCTCAACAGCGTCGGGGCGTCACCCAAGGACCTGATCGCGATCTTTCAAGCCATAGAAGCTGCCGGAGCTCTGAACGGCGAGCTGAAGATCATGTAACGCAGAAATTTGTTCCCGTGCCTTGATCTTTTCGAGAGGGTATGCTATGGTTTGTCGGATTTCGCTTCCCCCCTCTCTTCCCCAGATATATCTTGGAAATATTCCAGGAGATGAACGCATGATCAACATCGAGGATCGGGATCTCGCCAACCAGCACTTCGACCGTGGTCTGTCATTCGACATGCGCGGCAAACTCACCGACGCCATCACCGAAATGGAGAAGGCCGTCAAGCTCGACCCCCTGTTCGCCGAGGCATATAACAAGCTCGGCGACTTTTATATGAAGAAGGGTCTCATCTCCGAAGCCGTCGAGATGTTCAAGAAATCGAGCGAGCTCAAGCCCGAGGTCGAGAATTCCCATTTCGATCTCGGTTGCGCCTACGCGCATCTCGGGCGCCATTCCGAAGCGCTCTACGAGTTCCAGAAAGCGCTGAGCATCGACCCGAAGCATTTCGAGATCTACGGTCGCATGGGCCACGTGTATCTCGAGATGGCGATGTATGGCGAAGCGATCGAAAACCTGAAACGGGCCCTCGTGAAAGATCCGGGCGACGTCATGGCCCGGTTCATGCTCGGCCAGGCGCTGATGCAGGTGAACCATCCGATCGAGGCGATCCAGCAGTTCGAGAAGGTGATCGAGCACTACTCGAACCTGGTCCGGTTCAAGAACCGGTATGCCGAAGGGCATTATTATATCGGTCGCAGCTACTTTTTCCTGCAGCAGCACGAGAAGGCCGTCGAATACCTGCTCAAGGCCGTCGAATACGACACCGACGAGATCGATTTTCATTACAGTTTCGGCATGTTGTACAGCGACGCCGACGCTTTCTTCGCTCTCGCCGAAGCCCAGCAGGCGACGGGAGATTTTGCCGCCGCGCGCGAAAACCTGCGCAAGGCCGTCGAGCTCGAGCCGAAGAACGATCGGTTCCGGGCCCTGCAGCAGAAACTGAGCTAGGAGCGTCGTTTGGAAAGCATTCGCCGGTTGTCGACCCCGTCGGGCGTTTCTGCCAAAGAAACCGTGCCCGGCTACGATCGGCTGTCCGACGACAAGAAAAAAGAGCTGAAGAAGCTCGAGTCGGCCTGCAACGATTTCGAATCGATCTTCGTCATGCAGATGATGAAGGAAATGAGGAAGACGGTCCACAAGACCGGCCTCGTGAGCGGCGGCATGGCGGAAAATATATTCACCGATATGCTCGACCAGGAGCGGTCGAAGAACGCCCCGGTCGGCGTCGGGCAGATCCTTTTCAAGGAGCTGGCACGTGCCATTGTCCCGCCGACGAGAAAACCCCGCTGAATCCGGGAAGGATACATTGATGCAACAGGTCACTGCACCTATTCACCCGTCTGAACCCACGAAAGGGGAAACTGTTGTGGACGAGTCCGCCCTGACGTATCTCAAACTCTGCGAAGAGCCGGTGAAGGGCCTTCGGCTCATCGCCAAGGAGTTCAACATCCTCGGCGCAGAGAAAATGAAAAAGGATCAGATGATCCGGGCCATTCTCCGCGAGCATCTGAACCGCCAGGGCCTCGCCCTCTCGGAAGGCACGCTCGAGATCCTGCCGGACGGCTACGGGTTCATCCGCACCCGCAGTTATATCCAGAACGACGACGACGTCTACGTTTCGCCGTCGCAGCTCAAGCGGTTCGGCCTCATGAACGGCGACCACGTCATCGCCCAGGTGCGCCTGCCGAAAGACGACGAGAGTTATCATTCGCTCCTTCGCATCGAAGCCGTGAACGGCGTCAGCCTCGAGCAGCTGTCGAAGCGCATGAACTTCGAGGACGGCGTGCCGGTCTTTCCGACGAACCGGTTCACGCTCGAGGGCAGTGACCTCGACACGTCGATGCGAGTCTTCGATCTCATCTGCCCCATCGGAAAAGGTCAGCGCGGCCTGATCGTCGCTCCGCCGAAAGCGGGCAAGACGGTCCTGCTCAAGAAGCTCGCCAACGCGATCATCGCGAACCATCCCGAAGTTCTGATGCTGATCCTGCTGATCGACGAACGGCCGGAAGAAGTCACCGACATGCGCCGTTCGGTCGATGCCGAAGTCGTCGCATCGACATTCGACGAGCATATCAGCCACCATATAAAGGTTTCCGAGCTGCTCCTGGAAAAGGCGAAGCGGTACGTCGAGCTTGGGCGCGACGTCGTGATCCTGCTCGACTCGATCACGCGCCTGGCCCGCGCCTACAACATCTCGGTCCCCTCGGCCGGCCAGACCCTCACCGGCGGAGTCAACCCGTTCGCCCTCCACAAGCCCAAGCGGTTC
>JAKJFL010000029.1:0-13428 GCA_022704935.1 Candidatus Rifleibacteriota bacterium | reverse complement strand
GGCGCCGGAACGATTGCCGAATCCGGCACGGCCGGCGCCTCGTTCAACGTCCTCAGCACCAGCGGCGACATCTTGTTTGCGTGAAAATCGTCAACTGAACGGATGCTGGAACATCGTTCCATTTTCATCAGGAGGATGGAGGAATGAAAAGGAACGGCATCCTCGGTGTTTCGCCGGATGTTGTTATTCGGTGCTTGGCGTTATTTCTCATTTTATTCGTTTACTTCTTTTCACCCAAAGGCAGGGTCAGGGATGCTTTTGTTGGAGATGCTCTTTTTGACGGATACGTAATTTCCTGGTTCTATTTGGTTTGTTTTGTTTTCCTTTTGCCTTTTTCTTTTGCAGTGGTATGGAATACTTTCTTGAAATGGAAAGAATCAAAATTACAGTCCAAGTCAGCTGTCGATTATTCGATGCTATTTATTATCATGACCTTCTGTTATGTTCTTCTTCAGGAATTACCTAGGATGAAATTCTATTTATTGGAGTTCTCCGGCTTTTATCACCCACCCTTTTACTTCCTTCACCAAAAGCTCGGTTTCCTGTTTTATGTGATTTATTTTCTTCTGTTTTTCCTTGTTTCAAAAATGTACAGCAAAATATTACAAGGGTATCTTCAAGGAGATTCCTGAATTTCATTTCTCTATATCGACGGGGGACACATGGATACCGTATCAGCCATTCTTTTTGTACTCGTCATAACCGTGCTGTTCACGATCGGGGCGAAGATCGGTCTGTATTTCAAGAACCGTGAGATCACGATGATCCGCGAGCAGGCGGAGCGGGAGCTGAAAGCTGTGAAATCCGAGCACGAAGGCGCCCGGGCCAGCCTGTCGGAGGATCTCTACAAGCAGTCGAAGCGCATCGAGGAGTCGTTCACACAGAAGCTCGACGAGAAGGACGAGCAGATCCGGTCCCTGCTGGCCGAACTCGAGTCGCTGAAGGCCTGGAAACAGGAGATGGGGCTCAAGTTCGCCGAGTTCAAGGGCGCTTCCCAGGGCAACCCGCAGATGCTCATCTACAAACTTCTCGAGCACAACCAGAAGCTGAACGCGACGCTCGTCTCGAAATGGGGAAGCATCGAGAAGCAGCTTTCGGACGATCTGAAGCGCACGATCGACCAACTCGGGAAGATGTTCGCCGAGGCCGAGGCCCTGCACCGCGACGGGCTCGAGATCATCTCGATCTATGAGTCGCGGCTTCCCGAGGAGATGAAACGGCAGGTGCGCGAGGAGATGCTCAAGCTGCCGGGCGGTTCCGGCGTTCCCCAGCTGCCGAACGGCTGAGGGACGGGATCACCTGTCCATTCCCGGCAGTTTCTGCGTGCGCTGGCGTTCAGGCGGCCACGGGGTGACCGGTGAACCCGGCTGCGGTGGGGCGAGCACGTCGCGAAGAATGGCCCGCACGCTCCGGCCGAGGCCGGGCGATTCTGACGCCCTCGGTCCCGCGACGTTCAGTACGGCAGGCCGGACGGCCTGAAGCCATTCGAGGATCTCGATGCGCGCCGCCTGAATGCGGTGCACCGCGAGGTCGATGACGAGGCAGGGGCGTTTCAGCCGTTCGGCAAGCTTGATCGTCAGCAGGGTTCCGCCCGCCGGCGCGCCCAGCGTAATCACCAGAGTCGCATCCGAGTCGCGGATGTTCTGGCGCGTCCGCTGCGGATAGGCCGGCGTCTCGGTCTCGACGAGAGGGTAGCGGGACGGGATGCGGCCTCGGGCGCTGTGCCTGCCGGCAGGACACCATCCTCCCGCCGGGATGCCGTGCTCGAGGGCGACGTCGAGCGCCGCCCGGTCGACGCCCGTCTGTCCGCCGGATATCAGTCGCATTAATATATATGAACAATTATTAATCTGTTCTGCCATATGATTTCCCGGCGTGACGCCGGCTCGAAATGATGTCTCCCGAGTGATGATACGCCGGTCCGTGCCGCATGTCGAAGCATCCCTGATTTCACAACCGCTGAATCACAAAGCATGAAGCGAGTGCAGCTCGGCCTGCTGATGCAGTTCATGCGATGGCGAGGCGGTAGTCGAAAATGCGGTCGGGCCACTGGCCTTTGTCGAGAGGGGAAAGCCCGAGTCGTTCGAAGATCTGGTTCAACAGGTCGAGACGGTCGGGATGGCAGGCCGTCATGCGATGCCACAATTCCCTTCGCGTCTCGGGTTCGGCGTTCAGGAACAGCTCGCAGGTCAGCTCCTCAGATTCACATGAAACAACGGTGTCGAGCGTGTGATGGGCTGTTCGCGCGGCAAATTCGTCGCCGCGCGCGAGACCGGTCATGACCCAGAGATCGTGCGGGCAGAGATCGACCTTCTGCCGCTGAGGACAGTCCGGACATGCGTGAACGGCTTCGGATGGGGTGTTTCCGATGTTTCCGGTCGCCGTCCCGGGGCGCGGGCAGCGGGGGGAAAGGCAGATGAACAGGCCTTCCGGCAGGGGCGGACGGGTGTACCCGGTTCCATCGGAGGTCTGTGTACAGCCATCGTTCGGCCGGGTTTTCGGGCGCAGAGAACACCGGGCGCAGCACATCATGATCGAAACCTCCTTCAGGCGTTCATCGAGCCGGCGGTCTGGCGGCTGGGCGTGACCCAGGGCTGAGGCGGCTCGCGGTCTGGCGGGAAGAGGAACCTTCCGGCGTATGGGTTGGCGTAGAGGGCTTCCATATACGCCTCTTCGCGCGGGCCGAGGCCCTGGAGCGAAGGAACCGGCGACAGGCCGGCCGCCGCGAAAACGGGGTTGAGCATCCAGAGGATGCGCGGCTGAAAATCATGGAGGCGCTTCCAGAACGTGCGGCGCAGCTCCGGCGTCGCGGCATGGAGAAGCGCCAGGAGGAGGGGGCGGTCGCGCCGGAGGCAGGCGGTTTCGAAGGTGTGTTCCGCGAGCCGGATCGCGAGGGGGTGTTCCTGGTAGAGGCGGCTGATGACGAACTGGTCCTGGAAACATCGCTCCCGCACCGTGAGGGCGCAGTATCCGTCGCGGCACTGGTGGCCGGACGCGGAGCAGATGGGATTCGGACAGCGCTCGACAGCGTTTCCGAGGGTCGGGTGAAACGGGCACTCGTTGCAGCACATCATGTCGTTTGTCCTCCGTTCGGCGGTCGTCACCCATACATCAACCGGGCGGGCGGGTCGGGGAAAAAAAAAGATGAAAAAATCTTTGGGCAGCCGCTATACTTGGTTCATATAACGTTCGAGGTGAGGATCATGCGGGATGCGGCGCTCGAACAGGCGTTGTCTTCGTTTCTTGCCGCGCCGGAACGCGGCGTCGACGGGTTGTTGAGCGCGTTCGGGCCTTTCGTGATGGACCAGGCCAGATTCTGGCAGAGATCATGCCTGACGTTCACCGACCGGTGCAGGGAAATTCTGACCGAGCTCTTCCTGATCCTGATGGAGGACATTCGCGTTGAGAAAGTGAACCGTCCCGAGTCGGTTCTTTCGTATCTCAATCTGAGATTGCGGCGGCTAACCCGCCCGACGCCGTCACGGGCCGCACCCTTCGGTCTCGCCGATGATCTGCCCGACAGCGGGCGGTGCGGATTCACCCCCCTGCGGCTCGAGATCGTGCGGGAACTTACCGAGTGTACGAGATCGGCGCTCGTGAACGATCCGCACGAGGCGACCCGGCTGCTCGAGTTTCTGTTCATCCACATCGCCCCTGATCTGGCTTCCGCCTCCAGGTTTCTGGCCGTTGCAGCTGGTGCTCAGGCCGAGTCTCGCATCGAGGCCGACAAGAAGAGACACCAGGCGTTCACGCGGCAGCTGCGGAGCAGATTCGAGTCGATGAAAATAGGCGACTGGCGTGACGTGTCGAACTGGTCCGGCGGCGAGCGGAGTCATCTTGCGTGGCGTCTGATCAGCTTCAACCGGTCCGAGCGGTCGGAGATGGGCGAACCCCTGGCAGCCGCCGTTGAAGAGTGGCGCGATGATCGACAACCATACCGGCACGAGGAAACCCGCGCGGCTCTCGTGGCCCCGGCGATCGGTTCCCTCGCAGGACTGTATCCGTCCCGGAACGACGTCGGCACGCAGGCGGTCTGCGAAGCCGCTGCGACGTATGGGGAAGCCGCGGATACCGACCCTCTGCTGATTCTGCTCACCCCGAGCCGGCCATTCAGCGTTGGAACGATCGGATACCGGCCCGTCAATCTCCGCCAGGAAGCCGGGGCGTATCGTGTCGAGAAGCCTTCGCTCGGCGTTGATGCCGAGACCGAGGAGCGTGCGGCCCTGGCCTATCTCGAAGCGTCGAACGACGTCCGTTCCTGGTTTCTGAGCATCGCCGACAATCCGGGCAGGTGCTGAACACGCCGATGTCGGGAACGAGACCTCATCTGGCGAGATACGGCGCCTGTGCCTGCGGAAGTCTGCTCCTTGCGGTGATTCTTCTGCCGGTCATCATGGCGCATCCCCTGATCGGGCTGATCATCCTCTTCTTTCTGCTATCGTCGAAAAAATGATCGACCCCTGATGCTTCGCTAAACGGCGGAAGGTGATACAATACCCCCTTCCCCCGGCCGGGCGGAAAAACCTTTTCAGAAAGACCGCGAACCATGTCAATTATAGCCGGAAGTATTGTCGAATTCGACAGCAAGGAACGCACCCCCGCGATGGGCGTCGTGCTGTCGGTTTCAGCGAAGGGCGTCAGGGTGCTTCTTCTCAACCGCAAGGAGACGACGGTCACCGAGCGGAGCATCCTGCATTCCGGCGGTCCGTCGCGGGTCGGTGTCTCCGACACGGATGCCGCGTTCGAGGGCGCCCAGCGCATCGATCGCAAGCGTTCGGAACTGGCCGCCGGCATCGATCTAGCCGGATTGCACTCTCTGCTTGCCGAAGACCAGCGGCCGTATGCCCTCCGCGAGCTTGCCGAGTTCCTCGTCAGCCCGGCCGACGACGATTTCGAGGCGGCGGTCCTGCGAAGGTTGCATGCCGATCCCTGGTATTTCAAGGTGCGCAAGGAGGGTTGGGTTCCGGTTCCGGTCGAGGAGGCCGAGGCCGCCGTCGCGCGCGAGAAAAAGCGACTCGAGCAGGAACGCGAGGATGATGAGCTGGTTGCCGTTCTCAAGCAGCCGTCCAGAGCCGGTCAGCAGATTCCGGAAAGGATCGCCGGGGTCGTCGACCACCTCGTCAGCGCAGCGGTGTTCGGAAACGAGGCGCCGGTTCCGAAAAAACTGTGGGATTTACTCGAACGGGCCGGGATCGCACAGGATAGGAAGCTGTTCGCCTATCTCGTGCGCATCGGCGTGTTCAAGCCCGATGAACATCTGCTGTTGCGAAAATACCGCATTCCGACTGCGTTTTCAGAGGAAATCCTCGCGGCGGCCGGAACCATCGCCGCCCGGCCGGCTGATTCGGCGAACCGGCGCGACCGGCGGGGCGTTCCGACCTGGGCGATCGATTCGGAGGGAACGCAGGATCGCGACGATGCGTTTTCGATCTCGCTCGACAAGGATGACGGCTTCATTCTCGAGGTTCATATCGCCGATCCCGCGACGTTTGTCGCGCCCGGGGCACCGCTCGAACATGAGGCGTGCAGGCGCGGGGCGACACTGTATCTCCCCGACGGTAACATTCCGATGCTGCCCCCGGTCCTTTCGGAAGAGGCGCTCGGTCTCAACCAGGACGCGGATCGCCTCGCTCTGACGGTGCGCATGCACTTCGGACCCGGCGGGGAGACGATCCATACGGCGATCGAGGAAACCGTGATCCGTGTTACGCATGCTACTGATTATATAACAGCAGATGCGCTATACGCCGCCGGCAACGGCGAGCTCGACGCGGCGGTCCGGCTTGCCGGCCTTCTCCGCGCGCGACGGCGGCAGAACGGTGCGATCGTTTTCGAGCGCCAGCCCGAGCGCAAGGTCAGCCTCGACGGAGACCTCGTCAAACTGGGGTGGCGGCCGGTGAACAGCCCGACCCAGGATATGGTGGCCGAGTTCATGATCTGGGCGAACCACGTTGCGGCCGCCTGGTGCCGTGATCGGGAGATCGCGTGTCTGTATCGCATCCAGGACGCTCCCGACGAGCGGGTCGAGGTGCCCGAAACCTTCGAGCCGGTGGCATTCTTCGCGGCGCTCCGGAAATTCAAGAAAACCGTCGTGACCGTTCAGTCCGGGAAGCACTGCGCGCTCGGCATCGAGCCATACTGCCAGATCACCTCGCCTCTTCGCCGATACGGAGATCTTCTGCTTCACCGGCAGATCAAGTTGGTGCTGGCCGGCGGCTCACCGCCTCTCGACAGGGCGGGCCTCGAACAGGCGGCCATGATGGCCGAGGAAGCCGTGCGTACAAGCGAAGAGGTCATGAAAAATCGAGAGTGGTATTATTTGCTGAAATATTTGAAGCAGGAACAGACCGCCGGCCGCGATACCTCGCCAGGCGTCGTCGTCGACGTCGGCAGCAACGATCTGACGGTGTATGTCGAGCAGACGGCCGATTTCCGGCATACGAGAAAGCCGTCGTTCGACGTGATGCCGGGACAGCGTCTGACTGTTCGGTTCCGGCAGATCGACCCGTTCGACGGCGTCCTCCGGATCGAACTGGAGCAGTTGCATGAGACCCCCTGAAACGAAGGATGCGCGGCGCCGCACGTTTCCGATGCTTGCCCTCACCCTCGGCGATCCGTGCGGGATCGGGCCGGAAATCGTGGCGAAAGCCCTTCCCGCGCTTCCGGTCTCGCTCCTCGACAGGCTCGTCGTCGTCGGTCCGCGCGCAGCGATCGAGGCGGCGCATCGTGCCTCGCGCATCCCTCTTCCCGAATGGATCCCCGTCCATTCCGACGGCTCATTCGATCCCGCCGCTTCCGGCGTGAAACTTCTCGATACCGGCCAGGCAGGACCGTTCAGAGCCGGCGCGATCTGTCCCGAAGGCGGGGAAGCCGCCGTCGCCGCGATCGAAGCCGCGCACGATCTGTGCGACGCCGGCATCTTCGCCGGCATGGTCACCGGGCCGATCGGCAAGGAGGCCATACGACTGGCCGGTTCCCGGTTCTCAGGGCATACCGACATGCTGTGCGCGCTCGCCGGCGTGGCCGATACCCGTATGGCGATGGTCTGGGGCCGGTTCCGTGTCGCGATGACGACCCTGCACGTCGCCTGGCGCGACGTTCCGGCTCTGCTCACCGCCGATTCGGTGTACGAGACGATCAGGCTCGCGCATGAGGCCGCCGTGACGAAGCGGGTTCCGTATCCCTGCATCCGGGTCGCCGGACTGAACCCGCATGCGGGCGAGCACGGCCTGTTCGGTGATGAAGAACAGAAAACAATATTACCAGCTATAAAAAGAATTCGCCGCGTGAACCCGAACGTCGAAGGCCCCATTCCCGCCGACAGCCTTTTCAAGGCCGAATACAGGCGCACGACCGATTATTTCGTCGCCCAGACCCACGACCAGGGACTGATCGCGATCAAGGCCCTCGGCGGCATCCGATGCGTGAACGTGACGCTCGGCCTGCCGTACGTGCGCACCTCCGTCGGACACGGCACCGCCTACGACATCGCCGGCCGAGGCATCGCCGATCATCGCGGTCTCATCGCCGCCATCAGGGAAGCGGTTCGGCTGACGAAATCCGAAGGAATCCGCGCCCAATCTTCCAGGGAAAACAAAAAGCGGTGACACTTCTCGACGGACTCGTCTTTCTTCTGCTGCTGTGCGGTTCGGCTTTTTTTTCCGGGTCTGAAACCGCCCTGACCTCGGTCTCCGACGTCGGTCTGGCTTCCCTGAGCGACAAGGGAGACCGCCGGGCGAAAATGGCGCTTTCGCTGATCGCTTCCCGCGGCACTGTCATCGGGGCTCTGCTGATCGGCAACAACATCTTCAACACCCTGCTGGCCGTCTATGCGGCGACGGTCTTCGACTCGATGATCCTCAACTCCCCGCTTCCAGCCTGGATGGCGCCGGTTGCCGCGTCGGTTCTCTCGATCACCGTCCTGCTGATCGGCGGCGAGGTACTCCCAAAAAATATCGCCATTCGCTTCAATGAGCGAATATCCCTGTGGGTCGCGTATCCCTGTCACTATCTGGTGAAGATGCTGACGCCTATCCTGGCGGTCCTGAATCTCGTGAACCGCCTCGTTTTGCTCGTCATCGGCACTCCGAAGGACCGCACGGGACCCTCCGCCGACGAACTCCTGGCGATGGTCCGGATGAGCCAGAAGGCCGGCATCATCGATCCCATGGAGCGCGAGCTGATCGGCCGGTCGATGTTCCTGAACGAGACGATGGCGAGGGAGATCATGATCCATCGAACGCAGATGTGCGCGATTGCGGAAACGGCCTCGATGAATGAAGTTAAAGATATATATACAAAAGAATTATATACCCGCCTGCCGGTGTATCGAGAAAGCCTCGATCAGATCGTGGGTATTCTGAACATCAAAGAGGTCTTTCGATTCGATCATCTGCGTGAAACGTTCCGGATCCCCGACATGATGAGCCAGCCTATCTTCTTTCCCGAAACCGCCCGGATCGGCGTCATTTTCGACAAGATGCGCCAGAGCCGGACGCACCTGGCGGTGGTCGTCGACGAGTTTGGCACGACCTCGGGCATCATCACGCTCGAAGACATCGTCGAACAGATTTTCGGAGAGATCAGCGACGAGTATGACCAGGGTGCTGCCCGTATCCGCTGGGTGAGCCCGAGAGTGTTCGAGGCCGAGGGGCGCACGTCGATTTCCGAGATCCAGGCCGAACTCGCGAGTAAAAAGCTTCCCCAGTTGTCCGAAGAGGCTTGCGAAGATGTCGAGACGCTTGCCGGCATCGCGCTCCGGCAGACGGGGCGGATCCCCGCTTCCGGAGAGGCGTTCGTCTTCGAGGGATTCCGCTTCCAGGTTCGCAAGGCGACAGGACAGAAGATCCAGGTGATGTCGGTGCGGGTTCCCGATACAGAACCGGAGCGCGATCGTGAGCGCACTGCCCGGCAACACCCGACCGGGCCTGAGGCCGCTCCCATGGATAACGCGTAACTGTATGCCCAGCCTGGTCCAGGGAAATGTCCGCGCGACGCTGTTCCGCACGGCTTTTCCCATGCTGGCCGGCACCTTTGCGATGACCGCCTACAACTTCGCCGACACCTGGTTCGTGGCCGGACTTGGAACGCTGCCGCTCGCCGCGATGGGGTTCACATTTCCTGTCGTCATGCTGCTGACGTTCACGGCGGGTGGCATCGGCACTGGCGTCACGACGCTGACGTCACATGCGCTGGGCCGCCAGGACAGGGAAACGGCTTCCAGACTGGTTTCGCACGGGGTTCTTCTGACCATGTTCGTCGCGGGCATCCTGTCGGTTGCAGGCTACCTTAGCATCGTGCCCGTCTTCACGTGGCTCGGGGCCGATGCCGCGACGCTGCCGCTCATCGGTGAATACATGCGTACATGGTATCTCGGCGCCGTGACGATGGCGCTTCCCATGATGGGAAACGGCATCCTCATCTCGCTCGGTGATTCGAAAGCCGCGAGCAGCTTCATGCTCCTGGGACCGGCACTCAACGTCATTCTCGATCCGATCATGATCTTCGGGCTCCTCGGCTGTCCCGCCCTGGGAATGTTCGGCGCTTCTCTCGCGACCGTCCTTTCGCAGCTCGCTTCGACCGTGTGGCTCTTTCACCTGTTGTCCGTGAAACACCGTCTTCTTGATTTCCGGCTCTGGAGGGGTGGCGGGATCCTCGGTTCGTGGAGGCGGATTCTTGGTTTCGCTGTTCCAAGCATCATCAGCATGATGCTCATGCCCATCTCGTCGGCCGTCATCACCGGGCTCATCAGCCGTTTCGGGAACGAGGCGGTCGCCGCCTGTGGTGCCGCGAGCCGCATCGAGATGTTCGCGTTCGTCATTCCCATGGCGCTCGGAATCTCGCTGACCCCCTTCGTCAGCCAGAATTTCGGCGCCCACCGACCGGACCGGATCAAGGAGGCAAAGAGCCTTTCGACCCGGTTCGCTCTGGCATACGGCGCGATCATCGCGGCGGTTTTCAGTCTCGGGGCCCCGCTGCTCGCGGCAGTCTTCACGAACGACCCAAAGGTCGCTGAGATCCTGGTCTCCTATGTGCGCATCATTGCCTGGGGCTACGGCATGATGGAGGTCCACAGATACTGCGGCTTCATCCTCACGGGCATGCATCGTCCCGCCTCGGCGACGGCGCTGAATGCCCTCCGGATTCTCGTGTTGCTTCTGCCGCTGTCGTTTTTCGGGGCGTGGTACGGCGGCATCCGAGGCGTTTTCGCGGGCCGCCTGGCGACCGACCTGCTCGTCGGGAGTGTCGGACTGTTCTGGGTGACGAGGGTTGTGCGTTCCGTCCAACCGCAGGCTGCATAAATCGTGTAACGCGCCCACCGGACGGGATGGCGTGGAACACCGGCCTGATGCTGCCTTGCGGTGTCGACGTCAGCTGCAACTTGCCGGTATCGCCTTCGGTAGCCGATACTGGGAAGAGAGATTTTCACATCTGGAGGCACTCGTGAGGACACTCATCCGTTTTCTTCTGCTGGTAACCGTTTGTGCATTCCTGCTCCCGGCTGTTGCGGGAGCCGAGACGCTTACGCAGAGCTTCGACCACAAGCTCGGCATGAACCAGGCCGCGCAAAGCTGGGAACACCGCATCGATCTTCCCGATGCGATGGCCCAGAAGGGCATGTCATTCTTCCGGCGCGCGCTGACGCTGAGCGGCAAGCTCGTGATCGAGCGGGAAGAGCTGACCCCGACCTACTACTATGTTCGCGTCCATCTGCCGAAGGCGTTTCTCGGAAGCAAGGGCTCGCTGAACGTCCGGCTCGAAGCCGTCGAGAACATGCCCCCCTGCGCGCCGGTGGCCCGCCCGACCGGCCTCGCGCTCGCGAAGAACAGTGATCCGACCGCCCCGACCTTCACCTGGAACGGCCTCGGAAAATATGCCGCCGTTTCGCTGTACGACGTCACCGCGAACAGGAACGTCTTCGAGCGGATCGTGCTCGACGCCCGCTCCTACGGGATGGATGAAGGCCGCCTTCCGATCGGCCATCACTACAGGTGGGCCGTGTGCGAGAGCGACGAGTGCGCCCGCTACTCGCCCGAAGCGCAGGCCGGCTTCCGGCTCGAACTGCGCACCGAACGGTGCTGGACCTGCAACGGGTACGGCTGGGTCCGATGCAACACCTGCAATGGCACGGGCATCGTCGTGGTCCAGGGCCAGAACGGCCAGCCGGTCCAGACCATGTGCAGCTGGTGCCACGGCACCGGCCGCCAGACCTGCACGTTCTGCAACGGCACCGGTAGAATCGAGCGCCCGATCGCGATCCCCGAGTGAAAAAGGGACGAACCACAGAGATACTCCGTTGAAAAAACTCGGTTTCAGGGCCGCATCCGCAGATGGAGAGCAGATGAACGCAGATGAAAAACTGATAGGAACGAGCACCTGGAACCACCTGATGTTCCGTATGTGCCGAAAACTCCCTGAAAAGAGGATTTTCAGGATTTCATCTGCGGATCGGTTCTTGTAACGAACTCCACATCCCAGCCATGGAAACGTGGAAAAAGTATATATAGCATAAAGTTTATAGAACGATTCCTGAAATCGGTCGGCCCCCGGCAAAAAAACGGGGGCCGTTTTTTTCCTCGTGTGATATGCTTGCATCCATCGCCTTGGGCGGTCGAAGGACACGACACCGGGAGAAGAAAAATGACGTTCGAAGAACTGGCGAAGGAGCTGGAAGCGCTGTTCCCTGAAGGCTTTCAGAAGGTCGAATATGCCGATTTCAGGGAGCTGCGCTCGATGGATTTCCCGGATGACCTGAAGAAGTTCTATCGCAAGCACAATCCCGTCGTGCCCTTGGATATCGGCCGATTCAGGCTGCTGCCTCTTAAGAACCTTGTCGATCTCAACGTCTGGGATGAATACGGTGAGATATTATATGATCTCGGCCTGAGCATCGTCGGCGAGTCGGAAGAAGGTAACCTGTACTGCCTCGACATGGCCGGCGAGAACGCTTCGGGTGGCAATGACGTGCTGATTGCACCGCGCGACATCGATCTGACCGGAATCGATCTGAAAAAGGCGCGATCGAAGATGAAGTTCCAGGCATCGAGCATCGGGGAACTGCTCGCCAAAGAGATCGCTTTCCGCAAGAAGAAAAAAACCGCCCGGGGGTGATCCCAGGCGTGTCGCTGAAAATAACCGGGGGCGGTCCGATCGGACCGCCCCCGGCGCCGTTTGCGTTTGCGTCAGTAGTGATACTGCAGCTGGCCTTCGAGCCGGTAGTCGTAGCCGAAGAACATGTCGTTGCTGAGCGCGATCGGGGCCGCCAGCGTCAGGGCCATGCCTTCCTTCACGAAATACCGCAGGCCGAGCGTCAGATCGGTGCTGCGACCGTTGTTCACGCGATTGTAGGCGTTCACTTCACCCATGAACGAGAACGACTCGTTAGCGAGGTACTCGAACCCGACGTTCACGAAAACGCCCTCGTGGTCGGTGTTGCCGGAGCCCGCTTCATACCCGCAGTTCAGGTGGAAGTTGCCGCCTTCCTTGCGCTTGGTCGAGACGCCGCCGAACAGCTCCCAGGCGTTGTCGTTCTCGGTGTTGCCGATCGCGCGGTCGTTGGTCGGGAAGATGGCCCCGAAACCGAGGCAGGAGGCCATGTTTTCATTCTGGGAGGAGAACTTCAGGCGAAGGGAAGCATCGCCCATTCCCGAATCGGTGCCGTCGCGGAAGTTGTAGGTGATCGGGGCGTAGATGTCGTATGACTCGAACGGAAGCTGCATGCCGATTTCGAAGTCTTCGGCCGAGTAGGTCATGGCGATCGGGAACTGGTAGTAGTCACCGTCTTCACCGTTGACCAGCCGGGTGCCGTCGCGCTTGACGATCTTGTTCCAGATGACGCCGAACGCCGTCGAGAACTTGCCCTTCCCGAGCGGATAGGCGGCGATGGTGTGAACGAGGCCCGTCATACCGTCGAAGTTGACCATGCGCTTCGAGTCATCGGCTTTTTTCTCGGTGCCGGGCAGGATGACCGGCGGCAATCCCTTGTCGGAGTAGAGAACCTGATCGTTGCCGCCCGTGACGGGGGGCAGCTGGAGGGCCGGCGGCGTGACGGTCGGTGTTTCGATGGCCGGGGGTGCGTAGCTCCGGGCCTTGCGCTTCCGCTTCGTCACGGTCTTGCCGACGGACGGGATCACGATCTTGCGGCCGACTTTCAGCGACGCGGGGTTGCTGATGCCGTTCGCAGCAGCGATTTTTTTCCAGAATTTCGTCGAACCGTAGAACTTGCGCGAAATCGAGCCGAGCGTGTCGCCTTTCCGAATGGTGTAGCTCTGCGATCCGCCGGAGTTGCCGGACGAGACGGCCGGGGCCGACTCGTCCTCTTCCATGCCGTCGGCCTCGAAGGATGAGTCGGAGCCGTTCTCACCGGAGACGAACGCGATCGATTCGTCGGACGTGCCGTCGTTTCCGTTGATTCCCAGAGATGACGGA
>JAKJFL010000536.1:0-2911 GCA_022704935.1 Candidatus Rifleibacteriota bacterium | reverse complement strand
CCGCGTCTTCGTGAATCTCGATCGCGTCCGTTCCATATTCGAGCGAATACTCCTGGCGTCGCGACTTGTACGGCAGTTTGCCAGGCTTGCGGATCGGAATGAAGCCGATTCCGAGTTCGACGGCCATGGCCGCTCCGAGAATGAAGCCCCGCGACTCGATCGCCGCCACAGCGTGAAGTCCGGCATTGCGATACGGTTCCGCCAATGCTTTGATCGCCGCCGCAAACGCGCTTTTATCGCGCAGCAGAGGCGTTATATCTTTGAATATAATACCTTTTTTCGGGAAGTCGGGAACATCGCGAATATACGTATTCAGATTCATCTTCTCGCTCCTTCAGTTCTGTCTCGACAGGGCCCGACGTGCGTGCGTCGAAGGAATGACGATGTTCAGGTGGAAAGCCTGCTTCGTTCCTTCTGAAGCCGCTCCTCGAGACGCATGTAGGTCTGGAAATATCCATCCAGGGCCGATGGGCAGAACTCCCGGACGCGGTATTTCTGGAACGAGGCTTCCCCGAGCTTGTGGAACAGCTCTTCCCGCTTCTGCGTGAACCGCTCCGCCTGGGCCGCGCGGGGATTGCTCGCCGCCGGCTTGCTGAAGAGGTTCTTGAGCTGGGCGAACAGTCCGCCGCCCCCCGAAGACTCCTGGGGCTTCGCCTCGTCGGTGTATTTCTGGATCAGGAAGTTCATCCGCAATATTTCATGGCCTATTGTGAGAAGCTCGGGGATTTTCAGGTCGCCCGCCTGGTACATGTCGAAAACGACGCGCCCCGTCTCCTTCAGCAGTTCCGACACTTCCTTCTCGATATCGGTGACGGCGAAGTTGATCGCCGCTTTCTGGGAAAGGCCCACCGCCTCCTCCTTGCCTTTGCGGAAGAAGCGGGAAACGGTTCCGCTCAGGTCGCCGGCGGCGGGGGCTCCTTCGCCGGCTTTCTCGCCGGCCTTCTGGGAACTCTTCTCCGAGGACGCCGCGGCGGCGGGCTCGGCCGGGCGACTCACGAGCGTCGTCGTCGGCGGGGCGGCGCCGTATTTTTCCTCGAGCAGGCGCAGGGCGCGGGCCGCGGTTCCCCGATACGGCTCTTCATTGTTCGCGGCAACGTGTTTCAGAAAGCCGAACGAGACCTGGTCATGGTAATTGGCGAGAGCGACCAGGGCTTTGATGCGGATGTCGGAGTTGCCGTCCCGGGCGGCGTCGATCAGCATCTGGATCGCTTCGCCCGCCTGGATGTGCGACAGCGCGTAGATCGCGCTTCCCTTCATCCAGTCTTCATGTGACTTGAGCATCTTCCGCAGGATCGTGAAGACCTTCTCCTCGCCGAACGACTGGAGCGCCTTCGCGGCGGAGGCCCTGATGCGGTTGTCAGGGTCTTCGAGCGCCGGAAACAGCAGGGGAATGGCTTTCTCGTCCTTGAGATACTCGAGCGCCTCGATCGTGTTGGATCGCACACGGCTGTCCGGGTCGTTCAGGAAGGGGCTCAACAGGGACGCCTGGTCTTTCGAGACGAACTTTTTCAGGCAGCTTATCAGCGACGCCTTCACGAAATCGTGCTTCTCGATTTTGAGCATGAACAGGAGCTTTTCGCGGTATTCCGCCTTGTCACCGGCGGCGATGGACATCACGGCCTTCAGGCGTTCCGCGTAGTCTTCGGACTCGAGCGCGTGGTCGATGCTCTCCTGCGGCGTCGTCGCCCGGCCTTCTTCGAGGTTCTGCTGGCGTATCTTCCCGAGAGCGCGGCGGGCGAAAAACCGCACCGAGATGTTCTTGTCTTTCGTCGCCTGCCGAAGGGCGGCCGCCACCTCGTCCCGGGTTTCGAGATCGACGAGTTCGATCTTGAACAGGGTCATCGCCGAAAGCGTCCGCAGATCGTCGTCGGGATTCGCAAGATCCTTCAGCAGTCTCTTGATATTCAGTTCCATCGCAGATCATCCTCCATGAACGCACCGCGCCGGCGCCGTTCCGGTATCGTTTTCATCTTCTCGAGAGCACTATAAGCCTTTTTCCGGCATTTTTCCATTCCCCGGGCAGCAGATTTTCCATGCCATCGATCCTGTATTCCGAAGAAAAAACCGCCGCTCTGCGGTCCCTGTGGGAGCGGCAAAGCGGCGGCCGTTAGACCCGGATCAGTAGGCGCGGGCAACGTAAATCTGGCGTGAGGCCTGTTTGCCGCAGACGACGCAGGGTCCGGCCGGCGGATCGTCACGCAGACAGCGGATCGTGGCGCCGACTTCGGCCTTGAACTTGTCTTCGCACTCCTGGGCCCCGCACCAAGAAACCTCGGCCATGCCGTGCTTCTCCTTGATGACCTCTACGAACTCGTCGAAGCTCTTCGCCGGGAAGGTCTTGCCGCGCAGGATTTCCTTCGCCTGCGCGTAGAGGTTCTTCTGGATTTCGCCCAGCAGGCGCTCGACCTCGGCCTCGAAATTCGCATCGGGAACGAAGCATTTCTCGCCGGTGTCACGGCGCACCAGGCACACCTGGCCCTTCTCCATGTCCTTCTGGCCGATCTCGATGCGGAGGGGGACACCCATCATCTCGTATTCGGAATACTTCCAGCCGGGCTTGAAGCCGTCGCGGTCGTCGAGATGGATCCGAAGGCCCTTGTCGACGAGACGCTGACGCAGCTGGCGCGCCTTGTCGAGAACGGGAGCAGCCTCTTTATATACGATAGGAATTATAACTGACTGGATAGGAGCGATGCGCGGAGGCAGGCGCAGGCCCTTGTCGTCGCCGTGCGTCATGATGATCGCGCCGATGATGCGCGTCGACATGCCCCACGAGGTGGTCCAGACATGCTTGCGGTCGCCGTCGGAATCGAGGAACTTGATGTCGAAGGCTTTCGCGAAGTTCTGGCCGAGATCGTGCGAGGTCCCTGACTGGAGTGCCTGGCCGTCCGGCATCAGGGCTTCGATCGTG
>JAKJFL010000535.1:0-2913 GCA_022704935.1 Candidatus Rifleibacteriota bacterium | reverse complement strand
CCTTCGGCGGTTTCAAACGCACCTGGGGGCTGGTGCTCGCGATTTATGCCCTGTTCCTCGCCGTTCTTATCGCTCGCGCCACGACGTGGTTCCTGACCCGGCCGATGACCTCCTTCATCGAGGCGATCCAGGCCACGTCGAGGGGAAATCTTTCGTGGCGCGTTCGGACCGAAACCCTCGACGAGTTCGGCGAACTCGGGGAATCGCTCAACCGGATGGCGGAAGGCCTGCAGGAAAAAGAGCGAATGAGTCGACTCGTGTCGGAAGACGTCCTCCAGGTCGTCGCCCGCGACGACGACAGTGGTATCAGGCCTGGCGGCCAGCGCGTCGAAGCGACGATCCTGTTTTCAGATATCAGGGGCTTTACAACGATTTCCGAAAGCCATGCCCCCGAACAGGTGGTCCTGATGCTCAACGGGTATTTCACGCAGATGGCCCGCTGCATCAAGGACCATCACGGTGTCCTCGACAAGTTCATCGGCGACGCCATCCAGGCTGTCTTCTACCCGCGTGAAGGGGAAGAGCCGTCGGCGGTTCGTGCGTGCCGTGCCGCCTTCGCCATGCGTGACGCTCTCGCCGACTACAACCGTGACCGCGAGAAACAAGGGCTGTTCACCATCCAGACGGGAATCGGCCTTGCAGGCGGGCAGGTCGTCGCCGGCTGTATCGGCTCGTCCCGCGGCCGTCTCGACTATACCGTGATCGGGCGCACCCTGCAGGTCGCCATGAAACTCGAGGCCGAGAGCAAGAAAGCCGGCACGACCGGCATCATGATCGAACCCGTCACGATTCGCGCCGCGGCGGGAAAAATTCGGTTCGGGTATCTCGAGCGGATGGAACTGGAAAGCGGTACTCGCTCCGTCCCCGTTTACGAACTGTTGGGCATGAGAAACGGAAAGCCGGAATCAGCCGACATCGGGTGATTCCGGCTTGCGGCGGACGCAGGCGTCACTCGCCCGTGCCGGGGTCGGCGCTTTCGACTCTGGTCAGCAGGTCTTCGACCTTCTTCTTGTCGCCGGCCAGGGTGATCTTCTGCGTCATGGCGTCTTTTTTCGCGTTGAAAATGCTCCTGAACGTGTCCTTGAGTTCGAACGAGCCGGCGGCATCTTCCAACTTTTCGTATTTCATCTGATCGACGGTCTTCATACCGGCGAAAGTGTTCTTCACACGGTCGAGGGCTTTCTCCTTGCTCGCGAACCAGGTGCCAGCCCTCGAAAGTTTCCGTTCGAAAATGTCTTCGGGAAGATCGCTCATGTTCGTTTCGCAGTCCTTGATGGCCGACGTCAGATCGAGGTCGGCGTTGGCGATGTCGTTCAGGGCGTTCTTGAGTTCCCGTTTTGTCGCCTCGAGATTCGCCTTGGGCTTGTTCAGGGCTTCCTCGACGTTTGCTTCGAGCCTGTCGAGATCGCTCTGGAGCGTCTTGCCGATATCCTCCACGAGCAGCTTGGCATCGTCGCCGATGCTGTTGAGAAGATTGCCGTAAGTGTTGAATACGCCCTTCATGTTCTCGACGTCGCGCCAGTGCGGGTCGTTCTTCGCCGACGACACCTCGCGCATCGTGGCCATGACGTGCTGGTCGTGGACCAGGTCCTGCGCGAGGCCGGGAATGTTCGCCCGGAGACTCAGTTTGATCGACACCTGCTCGGGAGTGTCGGGAATATCGTCATCCGAAATCGAAGGCCGTGGCTTCGTCTCAACTGAAAACTTGTCCATCACCGTGCTCAGGACGCGGATCGAAGTGCTGCCCTTGTACACGGCTTTCCGGATCAACCGCGGTTTTTCCCATTTGTAGCTGATCTGGGCGAGATCGTCGCCGCTCCGGTGCTGCTGAAGGGTGACTTCGCCCTTCGCCTCGTCGAACTTCAGGCTCGCCGAGGCGGCCATCCGGAAATCGTCCTGCATCGCCTTCAGCACCGTCGTGGCCTGGTTCACCATCCCCTGGCGCGTGTAGGCCCGGGTGCTCTCGAGATTGCCGTGGCGGAGAAACGCATAGATGCCGCCGGCGGCAAGGGCGAACACGGCGGTTGCCACCATGACTTCTACCAGCGTGAATCCGTGGCTTCTGTTGGAACGTTTCATGGCATGTCCTCCCATCTGACTCGACTCACGATTTCGGCTCCACGAGGATCATGCTCGTGGAACGCTCCTGCTTGCCGGCGTTCGGCTGGGTCCAGGTCACCCAGACCTTGAAAAAGAGCACGCTCCGGTCGGCCGGGTCGCGGCCCTGACGTTTGACGAACTTGAATGTTCCCCGGGCGTTGAAGTCCCGGTATTTTTTCTGGTAGCTGACGACCTCGTCGCGGGAATGAGGCCAGAACATATCATCAAGTTTATATTCTCCGCCGCTGTCGGGCGAGTTCGAGTCGGCATACGACCAGAAATCCCGGAACCGCACCGACGATACTTCCTCCTTCACCGACTGGAGGATCTTTGCCGCCATCTGCAGTTTCTCGGTATCCTCGCCGACCTGGGCCTGGCCGCCGAGACCCCGGAGGAACGGGCCGAGAACGAGCACGAGGATGAACAGCGACAGGATCACCTCGATCAGCGTGTAGCCCCTCTGTGAACTCATGATGCGGAACCCTTCACTTCTTCTGGAATTCGTAGGCGCGCCACTTCTTGCTGAACGTCGTGTGATACCGCGTCGGATCGTATTTGGCGACATCCTTGAAATACGACATGAGGGAACTGTGCGTACGGTTCGACTCGTAATGCACGTCGATCTTGCCACTGCATTCCTTGCGGTTGAACTGGTTCACGACGAGGTTTCCGTGGATCTTCAGCGACCCGTAGAACGGGTTCATCAGCCCCCGATCGCCGTACAGACAGGCGTCGACCACATTCTTCCCGTTGTTGACGATCGCCCCGTTTCGCGCGATGATCGAGAGCATCGTCGGCGGGCCGTTCGGCGGG
>JAKJFL010000028.1:0-13455 GCA_022704935.1 Candidatus Rifleibacteriota bacterium | reverse complement strand
CCGACCGGATCAGCCGTTTCTCGAAGATCGGCGGCGAGATGATCCCGCACGGCCGCATCGAAGAGGCTCTGCACGAGGCTGCCGGCACCGAAGCCCGTATCTTCGCCGTCACCGCCGTCGCTGATCAGCGACGCGGGGAACGGCTCGCCGTCCTGCACACCCTTTCCGACGAAGAGCTGCACCCGGTCGTGGCGAAACTCCAGACAATGGGACTGCCGAACCTGTACATTCCGAAGCGCGAGCAGTTCTACCGTGTCGATGTCCTGCCGATGCTCGGAAGCGGCAAACTCGACCTTCGAGGCATGAAGCAGGTTGCCGCAGCGCGCGCCAAGGCCGCCGACATCGAGGCTGCAGCGAAACGGGAAGTCCGAACCTGCCCGGCGACATGAGGCGAAGGCGTTTCGGCCGTGCACCGTGCCGCTCGGTTCATTGACAAGCGGTTGCGATGATGGCAGAGTGGAACGTAGAGAATGCGTTTCGAGAGGATGGACAGCCATCGGAGGAAGGCCTTTGCGGCGGCGTAGGCAGCGCGGCGGAATGTGCCGCGGTCTCGTCGTTTTCCTGCTGTTCTGCCTTTTTGGGATGACAGCCGCGAGCGCCGAAGGCCTTCGTGTCGTTCGCGTGGGTGTCTACCAGAACGAGCCGAAGATTTTCGTGTCCAAAGCCGGTCACCCGTCCGGCATCTTCGTCGACATCATCGAGCAGGTTGCGAAAGACGAAGGCTGGCGCCTCGAATACGTTTCCGGAACGTGGACCGACGGCCTGGCCCGCCTGGCGCGCGGAGACATCGATCTGATGCCTGACGTGGCAATCTCACCGGAACGGGAGCGCATTTTCGCATTTCACAAGGAACCGGTCATGTCTTCGTGGGGCCAGGTCTATGCGCGGCCCGGCTCGGGAATCAGGTCGATTCTCGACCTGAAAGGGCGGAAAATCGCGGTTCTCGAGCATTCGATCCAGCAGACGGCGTTCGAGAGACTCGCTGCCGAGTTCGGGCTGAAGCCGGTGATCATCCCGCTTCCCGATTATGACCGGGCGTTTGCCGCGGTGGCGGCCGGCGAGGCCGATGCGGCGGTCGCGAACAGCTTTTACGGCATGACGCACTTCCGGCGGTATGGGTTCGAAGACACCGCCGTCATCTTTCAGCCCTCGTCACTCTATTTCGCCGCCCCGAAAGGTGCCCGCAACGACATCCTGCTGGCTCTCGACCGTCGCCTGCGACAAATGAAGGAGAATCCAGAATCCGAGTACCATCGCGCGATGAAGCGGTGGCTCTCGGAAGAAACAGCGTTCCGACTGCCCGAATGGGTGAAGGCCGCGGCAGGAATCGCCGTCGCGGGACTTCTGATCAGCCTGAGCGGCGGGTTCCTGCTGAGGCGCCAGGTGCAGGCGCGAACGCTCGAGCTGAAGCAGGCCAACGACCAGATGGTCGTCATGGATCGTGTCCTGCGCGACACCGCGACACGTCTCGATGTCGACGCCGTCATCGACAACGCCCTCAACGGCGTGCGCGACCTGACGGGCATCGACGGCGGCATGCTGTGTCTCACGAACCGCGACACCGACGAACTCGAACTGCGCATCATCGTCAATGCCCCCGAGGATTTCGAGGAGTCGCTGAGAGCGAAGCCGGTTCACCTGGGAAAAGGGCTTCTCGGGCATGCGGCACAGCTCGACGAACCGTCTGTCTTCGAGGAAAACGCCTCGGAACACCCGCTCGTGATGCGGGAGGAATTCCGACGGGGCGGCATACGGCTGTTCGCCGCATTTCCCCTGAAGGCCAGAGGCGGGACCATCGGCATTCTCTGCGTGTTCTCACGTACGATCTCCAGGCTTGACCCCATGAAGCGAAACCTGGTCTGGGACATCTGCGGGCCACTGGCCCTCGCGATCGAGAACGCGCGCCTATACGACCAGGTCCGGCGCCATACCGGGGAGCTCGAGCGCCGCGTCGTCGAACGCACCTCCGAGCTTCAGACCGCGATGGAGCAGGCGCGGACGGCGGACCGCATCAAGTCGTCGTTTCTGGCGACCATGTCGCACGAGCTCCGGACGCCGCTCAACTCGATCATCGGCTTCACCGGCATTCTTCTGCAGGGCCTCGCCGGGCCGCTGAACGAGGAGCAGACGAAGCAACTGGCCATGGTGCAGGTAAGCTCGCGGCACCTGCTTGCCCTGATCAACGACGTGCTCGACATCTCGAAGATCGAAGCCGGCCAGCTGAAGCTCTCGCCGACACGATTCGATCCGATGATTTCCCTGGAAAAAACGGTCAGGATGATGCATCCGGCGGCCGAGAAGAAGGGGCTCGATCTCTGGCTGGAAACGGCCGGCGACCTGTTCGAAGTGACGGCCGACCAACGCCGGTTCGAGCAGATTCTGCTCAACATCGTCAATAATGCTGTAAAATACTCCGAACGGGGCAGTGTCGTGATCCGGTGCCGGGCCGTGGATGGAGACACCCTGACGGTGGCTGTTTCCGACACCGGAATCGGCATCGCCAGGGAGGACCTTGCAAGGCTGTTCCAGCCGTTTCAACAGGTCGATTCCGGGCTGACGAGAAAATTCGAAGGCACCGGTCTCGGACTTTCGATTTCCAGAAAACTGCTGGAGCTGATGGGCGGGGCGATCGACGTCGAGAGCGAGCCGGGCCGCGGCAGTACCTTCACCATTCGTCTGCCCCGGCTGCCGAAGGAGAGGGTATGAGCTGGAAAGTGCTGATCATCGAGGACAACGAGCAGAATCTCTATCTGATGCAGTTCCTGCTGGGAAAACGCGGGTTCGAGACCGTTGGCGTTAGGAACGGACGGGATGGCATAAAAGCCGCGCTGGAGCTTGCACCTGCGATTATATTGCTTGATATACAGCTTCCGGAGATGGACGGATACGCCGTTGCCGCAGAGATGAAAAAACATCCGGAACTGGAGGGGATACCAATCATCGCCGTGACGTCATATGCCATGGTCGGCGATCGGGAGGCCATCCTTGCTGCGGGGGCCACGGGGTATATCGAAAAGCCGATCGATCCGGAAACCTTCGTGAGCGAGATCAGCGCCTTCCTGCCTGAAGGCCGTCATGGAGAATGAGCCGTGATCATACTGATCGTCGATGACAGAGAGGACGGAAGATACCTTCTCGAGGCGCTTCTCAAGGGAAACGGCTACGAGGTCGAGAGCGCCGGAAACGGCAGGGACGCTCTCGGGAAACTGCGGGCCGGCAGGGTCGACCTGATCATCAGCGATATCCTGATGCCGATCATGGACGGGTTCGAGTTCTGCCAGACGGTGAAATCCGACGCCGCGCTCGGGAACATCCCCTTCATATTCTATACTGCAACATATACGAGTTCGCAGGACGAAGCGTTCGCCCTCAAGCTCGGGGCGGACCTGTTTCTTCGGAAACCGTGCGAGCCCGAAGAACTTTTGGTGAAAATACAGGGTGTCATCCGGAAGGAGGCGCTTCCGGAAAAAGCGGATGCTCCCGTTTCGGAGAAGGACGTGCTCAGACTGTACAACGAGCGGCTTGTACACAAGCTCGAGCAGAAGATGCTCGAGGCCGAAGCGTCGGCGCGGGATCTGGAGGAGGAAAAACGGCGATTCAAGCGGCTCGTCGACGAGCTTCCAATCGGTGTGATACTGCTCGATCGGAACGGCCTTTTCCGGTATGTGAACCCTCGTTTCACCTTCCTGTTCGGATATACGCTGGAAGAACTGCCCGATCTGACCGCCTGGCGTCTGAAGGCGTATCCGGATGCCGGATACCGAGAGAACGTCACGCGGCGCTGGCAGGAGGCCAAATCTTCCGGAAGTCTGCCGGAAAGCTGGATGGTTCGGATCAAGTGTCGGGATGGGGCGATCAGGCAGGTGCGGATCCACCCGTCGTTTCTCGAAAACGGCGACCAGGTCGTCACGTTCGTCGATGTTTCCGACCAGGTGCGTATGGAGGCGAACCTCAGACAGGCCCAGAAGATGGAGGCCATCGCCACGCTGGCGGGCGGCATCGCCCACGATTTCAACAACATTCTCGCGGCGATCATGGGCTTTGCCGAACTCGCCACTCACGAGATCCCGGCCGGAAGCGTCGCCGCCGAACACCTGAGAGGAATCCTGCCGGCCGCCGAACGAGCGAAACAGCTCGTCGGAAAGATTCTCGCGTTCAGTCGCCAGTCGGAGCAGGAACGGGTGCCGCTTGCGCTCCACCTGGTGGTTGAGGAGGTGCTCTCCTTCATACGGTCGGCTCTGCCGGCGACGATCGAGATCCGCCGGGAGATCGAGCGGGACTGTGTGGCGTTCGCCGATGCGACCCAGATTCACCAGGTCGTGATGAATCTCTGCACCAACGCCTTTCACGCGA
This sequence comes from Candidatus Rifleibacteriota bacterium, assembly GCA_022704935.1. Taxonomy (GTDB): domain Bacteria; phylum Muiribacteriota; class Ozemobacteria; order Ozemobacterales; family Ozemobacteraceae; genus MWAR01. The sequence goes on along the minus strand of JAKJFL010000028.1, from coordinate 9,102 downwards.
TGAAAGACCGGGGCGGTGTGTTGCTCGTCCGCCTGAAGCGGGTGACGCTATCTGCAGACCAGACGAAACTGCTTCCCGGCCTGGCTCCTGGCGAGTATGCGAAACTGACGGTGCAGGATACCGGCTGTGGGATGACTCCGGAAATATTGGCCAAGATATATAATCCATATTTCACGACAAAGGGCGATGGCGAGGGAACCGGCCTGGGACTGTCGATCTCGCACGGCATCATCGAAAGTCACCTCGGCGTGATCGACGTCGCCAGCGAGCCAGGGGTCGGCACAACGTTCGACGTGTATCTCCCGCAGATGGAGTCACTGCCAGAAACGCTTGGAGAAGCCGGCGAAGAGCCGATTCCCTGTGGCCACGAGAGGATCCTCTTCGTCGACGACGATGCCGGCCTTACGTTTCTCGTTCGGGAAATGCTGCGATTGCAGGGGTATCGGGTCGAAACCTGCACGGCTGGCCCGGAAGCCCTCGAACTCGTCCGATCCGATCCACTGGCCTTCGATCTGGTCATCACCGATCTCTTCATGCCGCAGATGACGGGATATGAGCTGGCTGCGGAGATTCTGCGCCTGCGAAGCGATATGCCCCTCATCCTCTGTTCGGGCACCGCCACGGCTCAGGTGGCGAGCAGGGCCGAAACGTGCGGATTCAGGGAATTCATCAGCAAACCCTTTTCCAGACGCGATCTCGCGGTCGCCGTCCGTCGGGTGCTGGATCATCTGCGATAAATAAAAAAAGTTCATTCAGGGCAAAGAGAACCGAAATTGCGAGAAATCGCGAGATAATGGCTTGCTTTATATTGAAAACGTCTTCTTGTCACATTCCAGGTTTGCCGTCGGTGTGACGAAGGTAATTATAGAAGTAAGGGAAACCGGATGGCCCGCCCTGCACCCGGACGGGACCGACGAAACGAACAGCCGGTTTCACGACAGGAGGCGCAGGCCATGCTCGTCAAAAACGTTGTGGCTTCCATCACGCCGAAGGTTGCGGCGCCGGAGAAAACGGCGCAGGAGCAGAAGGCCGGCGACTTCAGTTCGGTTCTCGACGCGGCTGCCGCTGGGGAAGCGAAGGCACCCGAAGAGGTGGTTCAGCCGGACGCGGCTGGCCGGGTGGGGGTCGCTCAGACGGCAGGTCCTTCCGATACCGACTGCAGCGGTTGCCGGAAGGACGATAGTGCGGATGACTCGATCGTTGATGCCAGTGAATCCTCTGAGGCCTCGGAACTGAATAACGGTGGGTATGCAATCTACTTCTCGTGGTATGTGCGGGTTGCGGACGACGTGGGAAAGGTCGAATCTCCGGCGGTTCAGCTTTTCCACGACGTCGCGGAACGGATCTCGAATGTCTTTCTGAACGGAAACGGATGGCGCGGCAATCCCGTCCAGGCCTTGCTGGCCGGAACCGAATCCGTCGTTCGGAACGACGCGGGTCAGGTCGGCTCCTACCTCGGCTCGCTGCTCGAATCGGCGAAAAGCGGTCTTCAGTCTCTCGTCCAGTCGCTCAACAACGGCCCGTTCTGGCCCGGAAGCACCTCTTCCTCTTCCAGGTCCGCGTTCTCGAGCGTGGCGGATACGGCATTCGATACATCGTATATGACGAACATCGCTCTTGCGAAGCTCCAGTATGGCAGCAGATCGGGAAGCGGCATTGGCGGCAATCTGAGCGGGCTGGGAAGCCTGAGCGGCCTGGGGGGCTCGGCATCGTCGATCGTCTCCGAGTTGATGAGCGGTTCCGGCCTGAGCCTCGGTTCGTCGACGGCGAACCCCCTGCCGAGAAATCGACTGGGCGGGCAGATCGTGATGATTTCGAATGATAGAGACACGGCATCTTCCGAAACACCATCGAATATCGGGACGGACGAAGCGGCGCGACGGTTCCTCGAAGCGTTCAAGGTGTTCGTGGAATCGCTGAAGCGCGAAGAGTCGCAGAAACCTGTCGCAGAGGCCGAAACTGAAAAAGACGCTGAAAGCGATGCGACGAAAGACGGCGCGCCGGAAGAGGCTCGGGATGCAGCAGCGAACACGATCACAGCCTGATTCGCAGAACGGTTCGAATACCGCCGGTTTCCAATAGAATGTCCAGAGGCAGGCAAAACACCAGATGCGACAGACAGAAAGGGATGTGGGATAAGGCAGGCAGATATTCTCAGGTGAACAGCGGAGCGTTCCACGGCCGACTCACGGCGACACGTCACTGCAATGCGTAACTCTCTTGCGCCATCGGAAAAGCCACCAGAAACGACACACCCCCGGCCGCGCTCCGGCAGTAAACCCGCGGAATCCCTGAAATACAGGGCCCGCGGGTTTTTCTCCCTGGGGGAGAATGCACGTCAGGCGCCGGCGTCGTTGCGGTAGACGAGGGCGATGCCGGCGCTGAGGTGGGCGCCCAACAATATAATAATGCTACATATATATACCCAGAGCTGGAGGGCAACCACGGCGCCGAGTGAACCGTAGACGAGCTGGTAGCTGTTCCAGTCGCTTCCCAGGAACCAGGTGAAGATGTGCTTGGTTCCTTCCCAGCAGACGGCTCCGCATAAGCCTCCGGCACCGGCCTCGATCCAGCGGACCTGCGTGCCGGGGACGAATTTGTACATCAGGGTGAAGAGGGTCAGAATGCCGAAAAACGGCGTAAGCTGCACGGCCCATCTGCCGGCAACGCTCATTCCGGCGAAGATTTCCTGGCCGAGAACTGGTGCGAGTTTCAGCGACAGGTTGAACGCCGCCGTCGCGACGAGGGAGATGACGACGAAGCAGATGAGACCGGCCACCATGACCAAAGCGAGAACCCGCTCGTGCAGAAAATGCCGTGGCTGCGCATCCTTCCATGCCTGGTTGATGTTCTGCGAAATGCCCGCGAAAACGCCGGTGGCTGACCAGAGAAGGGCGGCCATACCGAGGACGCCCACGGTGCCGCGAAGTTCGATGACCTGCCGGATGTTTTCGCTGACGATGTTTCGCGAGCTCGGGAGAAACTGGTCGCAGTAGTTCAGAACCTGCTCCTGCAGTTCGTTGCTCTGCAAAACCGAACTGTAGAAGGCGATGAGAAAGATCAGGAGCGGGAAGAGAGAAAATATTGCATAATATGCAATCGCCGCGGCCGCTTCCAGAGCCTCGGTTTCGGTGACCCGCTGATTGATGACGACGGCAAGCCGGAGCAGCCGGTCGATTCCTTCGGGAAGTGCGAAGCGTTTTGTCATGATCCGATTCGTCTCACGATACCGGAAGGATACCAGAATCAGATCAGCAGGGAAAACCCCCAGCCGGAAACGGGCTGGTCACGTTGCGCGAGGCATGGGACGACCGGATACAGGTCCTGTTGGAGCAGGAAGGCGAGATCTTCGGCCATGCCGATGCGCAGCACCGCCTGCCCGGCGCCGGAATTCCGAAGCAGCTTCAGGGGATCGCGATAATACCCGTAGATCGCCAGCGCCGCCTGGCCGCCTTCGCCGACCTCGAACGCCTGATCCGAGGGAATCTGGCTCAACAGCCGCGAGACGAGAAACCCGGCGCAGTATGCGTCGTCGATGGCGAACCGCTCCTCGCGGCCGGCGCAGACCATCGTGATGTCCAGCCCGCCCTTCGTCGCCGCGGCGAGGGCCGCCTCGACGACGGCGCCGGCGTTGAGAAACGAGCCGAGAAACACGTGCGGGGCCAGGTTCACGTCGGCAACGGCTCGCGTGCCGTTGCTCGACGTGAACACCACGGTCCTGCCTGCGAGATCGAGATTCGTGTATTCCCGAGGGCTGTTGCCGTGGTCGAATCCCTCGGGCAGCACCCCCCCGCGTTCCCCGCACAGCATCGGATGCACCTTCTGCTGCGAGGCGAACTTCATCGCCTTCTGCAACGTCGGCGTCAGGATGACCTTCGCGGGCTTCCTCGAGAAAATGACCTGGAGCGTGGAGGTCGACCTGAGGACGTCCACCACGATGCAGACCTTGTTTGACGGCGCCTGCACCTGGTCGGGGGTGAAAGCGACGTCAATGTTCATGACCATCCGGCTCGTCGTCGGACTCCAGAAGCTCGCGCATGCCGATTTCCAGAAGGGCGCGCCGGGAATCGTCGAGCGTTGCCCTCGTATCCTGCCTGGCCGCGTCGATCTGCGAAAGCAGCGTTTCACGATGCGGCGGGGCAGTCTCCCCGAGCAGCAGGGTGATCAGCTTGTCCAGACGCGCATTTCTGGTGTTCAGCTCCTGCAGGTTCTGCAGCACGAGGGAGAGGGTCTGACTGACCTCGTCTGTGGGCCGGAGGGCATCGCACCCGCTTTCGCCGAGAGCCTCGCGGATCTCTCGCAGCGACTTCCCTTCGGACCTCGCCAGCTGCATGATGCGTCTCAGGACATCGATATGCTCCTGGCGGTATTTCCGGTGGCCGCCCGACGTACGTTCGGCGGTGAGGCACCTGGGGAACTGGGTTTCGTAGTAGCGGATCGTGTGCGCCGCGAGTCCGGTGATGCGGCAGACCTCGGCCATAGTGAATCGTTTATCCATGATGAACGTGGGTCTCCCTCAGAAATTCGGCCAGGCGTCCCGGCCACTGTTCGGGCCTGGCGAGAACTGCCACCAGGAGGATGACGGCGATGCTGAAGGCAATGCAGAACATGACGACCTCCCTGTTGAAGTGGATTTGAATACCTAGTGATGTATATTTTGTCGGATTATCCGCTCCTTTCGTGTCTCATCGGATGTTTTGCGCCGCGGCAGGCGGCAGGGCGCCGGCGATTGCCGACTCGGCGTTGCCGATGACCGCGTCGACGAATTTCCAGAGCTGTCGTTCCGTTTCCTCCGGCGAAACGTGGCGGGGAGGAGCCGGGCGTGCCGTTTCTTCGGAAAAAGCCGGCGCCGTTTCGGAGCCGTCCGCGGGAGGCGGGGACGCGCTCGTGGAACTTCCGGACACAGGAACGGTCATGCGATGCATCTCCCGGGGGGCCGCGGCCTGGATGTCTTCCAGTTCGGCGCTGGCGACGATGATCTCGGTCTGGGGAGCCGCGCCGCCGGCGATTTCCGTTAGACGTCGCCTGACGTCGATGTCGGGCGGCCGTTCCGGTCCCATGGCGAGCGGCGTCGGGAGGTTGTAGAGCCGTTCGAGTTGGTTGCGCAGTCGCCGCTCCTGGTCATACATCCGGCGTTTACCAGCGTCGGCGGGCGCCGTGCGCAGCTCGTCGCCGGTCGCGCCCCACCGGTATTCGATCGCGTGGTACGGATCGAACGAGAGGTCGAACAATCGCTCGAGAACCTGATGAAACGTCAGGGTTACCGGGGTGCCGGCTGAATTCTCGTATGTGACCGTCAGTTGCGGACTGAGCGAGTCGTAGAGCGACAGAAGCTCGGCCGCGAGCCGGTCGGCGGAGCCCGCATACTCGATTGCCGGATCGCGGCGGGCGGCCATCCGGATCATCCGTTCGGTCTGCGCGTAGAAATCCTGGAAGGCCACCTTCAGACGGGCGTCACGCGATGGGGTCGAGTAGGATTCCCACTCGCCGTCGGTTCCGTAAATGTTCCACGGAAGCGAGCCCGGATGCGGCTTGCGATGAATGCCGGCCTGGATGCAGAGATCGACGGCCAGCGCCCGATACCGGACATCCTCGTGGATATCCTCCATCATGGCCCTGAAATCCTCGAACGGCCGCACCCGACCGCCGCGCGAGCTCAGCCGCGCCCGCACGTAATCGAAATACGATAGGCCGTTCATTCCCTGGAACTCATACGAGCCGCGGTATTGATCGTCGGCTGAATAGTCCTTGATATTGTGGTTCGTGAGGCGGTGAATCTGGCCGTCGCTGCCGTACCAGATCGGCCTCCATTTGCGGAAGCCGCCGCCCTGGGACTGGCTGCCGAGCGCGAACTTGCCGCCGAACCACGGCCGCGAGACGCTCCGGTCGGGGTGCGCATCGATCAGCCGCACCCGCCCGTCCTCCGTCACCTTGTAGACTAGCGCCACGTGGCCATTCGGGTCGTAATACACGGTTCCGGGTCGAATCGTATCGGCGCCGATGCGGATGGGATACGTATCTCCCGTCTCGATCTCGGGGGCCATTCTATAGTATCCGGAATTTATCAGGGTGACGTAGCCGAACAGCTTCTGGGGCGAGGAAAACGCGTCCTGGTCCTTGAAGCATTTCGGCCGGTTCCCGTGGCTGTACCGCTCATCGCCGCGGCTCTTCTTCGTGATCTCGCACACGTATCCGAAGGGCAGGCGGAGTTTGTAGGCGACATACGCCCGAACGAGATACGGGAAGTCGGCGCAGTCGGGTGACAGGTTGAACTTCTGGTCCTCGCTCCCGTACAGCGGATTCTGCCTGCTGTCCCGGATGAATCGGTTCAGATTCGGGTGGCCCGACTCGCCGAGTCGCGCCACGAAATCGCTGTAGACCTGCTCGTCCTGGTCGGTCCAGCGGGTCGCGTTGAGCGCCCAGGCGCCGGCATCGACGATGGCGGGCGCGAAGAACCAGCAGAAAAACGCGAGCAGGAGCGTCAAGGCCGCGAACACCGGCCGACGCCCGCTTCCATGTCCTGATGTCACTCGTGCTCCGCTGCGCGGAAATGGCATGCGAACTCCTCGGTGACCCCCCTATCGGCAGGTTTCCCGGTTTTCTTTCGTTTCCTCGAAACTGGACGAAGTTCGACGTTCAGCCGACAAAGGTGATGAACGAGAGAAGGGGAAGACTGATATGGGAATCGCTCTCCGAAAACATGCGACGGGTTGCCGGCTTCTGCTCGCGGCGGCAGTTCTGACCCTGGGTGCAGCCGCTTTTCTGACGATGGTCGACATGCCTGCCGTTGGGGCGGCGGTGGAGAGCGGGGCTGTGATCCCGGCTCCCCTGGCCGATCCGGCGGTGTGCGGCTATTTCAGACTCAGGGACGGCTTCGACCGGCTCATGAAAGGCGGAGCAGCCTCACCCGTCGCGACCGCTCCCGAGCGGATCTTTTTCGATGCGTTCGAAGCGGCTGCCCGTGCCCGTGACCAGGTCAGGGCGAACGCCCGCGGCGAGCCGGCGAAATCAACGAAAAAGAAAGATTCGCAGAAGGGAAATGAAACGGCCGAGACGATGCTCGGAGCCATCAGAGCCTTCTCGACGGCGCGCGCGTTCGTGCCGGACGATCTGTTCGTCTTCGTCCGCGGCCCCGGCGAGTATGCCGTCCTGGTGACCGGGAACGTCACGCCGCAGGCCTGGGAAAACCTGTTCGACGCTTCGGTCAGGCTGCCTCGCGCAACGGGATTCACCGTGAACACCGCCGGGGCGGACAGCGCAGCCGACCGCCCGATTCTGCACGTCGGGCCCGGCTACCTGCTCCTGGCGCCCGCCGGCCTTGAAGGAAACCTGCTCGATGCGCTCCAGGCCGGGGCGACTCTCGACGGGGACAAGTGGAAGACGTTCCGGAAGATGGTTGCCCTCGAGCCTGTCGCCGCGCTCGAAGCCGACATGGAAGGCTTCCTGGACCGCCGTCGCGGAAATGGAACGGAAGAGGCGCTGCTGCCCTTCCCCTACGACAGAATCCAGGTGTTGCGGCTTCTCCTCGATGCCCGCGTCATCAAAGCCCAGTTGTATGCGCCCGATGAACAGGCCCGTATCCTGCTCCGCCAGACGGCCGGGGGAATCGCGCAGGGAATCAAGGCCGCGACGGCCGGTTCCCTGTTCGCGGATGCGTTCGGAACGATCGCCGAATCGATGCAGCAAACGAGCGTTTTCATCGAGGGCCGTGGACTCGAACGAAACGCGCCGCTGGCCGGGGTTTCCACGCTCGGCGTTCTGGCGCAGATGCTCAGCCGCGCGCTTCCCGGAACGGCCGTTCAGTAAACGTCACTCGAAACGCAGGGCCTCGATCGGGTCGAGCTGGGAGGCTTTCCAGGCCGGATACAGGCCGAAGAAAATGCCGACGGCGGCCGAGAACGTGACCGCGATGATCATCGCAGGAATCGAGACGTAGACCTGCCACTCGGTGAAGCGCGAGATGATGTTGGTCAGGCCCATGCCGAGCAGAATGCCCAGCAGGCCGCCGACGCACGAAAGCGTCACCGACTCGACGAGAAACTGGGTCAGGATGTCGCGGGCGCGGGCGCCGATCGCCATACGGATGCCGATCTCGCGCGTGCGCTCGGTGACCGAGACGAGCATGATGTTCATGATGCCGATGCCCCCGACCACCAACGAAACCGAGGCGATCGCGCCGAGCAGCAGGGTGATGATGCCGAGGGTCGAGCCGGCCATCGCCGCTATGTCGGCCTGGGTGCGGATCTGGAAATCGTCGTCCTGGTTGTCCGTGAGACGGTGGCGGCGGCGGAGAACGTTCGCGATCTCCTCCTTGGCCTCATCGACCGCATCGTCGCTCACGGCCGAGGCCATGATCATGTTGATATGCGTGATTCCCATCATGCGGCGCTTCACCGTCTCCAGCGGCGCCAGGGCGACGTCGTCCTGATCCTGGCCGGGCCCGCTCTGGCCGCGCTCTTCTAGAACGCCGACGACCTCGAACGGCATCTTCTTGATCCGGATGGTCCGGCCGATCGGGTTGATCGAACCGAACAGGTTGTCGGCGACGACCTTGCCCAGGACGCATACCTTCGCGCCGTTGCGGACCTCCTGGTCCGTGAAATACCTGCCGACGGTGACCTTGGAGGCGCGGATGTCGAGATAATCGATGCCGACGCCCATGACCTGGGTCGACCAGTTCTGGTTGGCATACACCATCGGGCCGCTGGTACGGACGACCGCCGAAACCATGCTGAGCGATGAGCAGTCGGCTGCGATCGCGTCAGCGTCGGCCTCCGTCAGGGTCGTCATGGTGCCCATGCCCATGCGCGCCCCGCCTGACGAGGAACTGCCCGGCATGATCATGATCAGGCTGGTGCCCATCTTGGAAATTTCGTTCTGCACCGATGCGTAGGCGCCCTGGCCGACCCCGACCATCGTCACGACCGAACCGACGCCGATGATGATGCCGAGCGCCGTGAGAAACGAACGCATCTTGTTGCGCGCGATGCTGATCAGGGCAAGGCGAACGACGCCCCAGAGGTTCATGGAAGCTTCGCTCCTTCCTGCTCGTCAACGGCTGGCGGCTCGGTTTCATCGGCGAAACCGTTCTGCTCGAGCGGC
>JAKJFL010000027.1:0-13511 GCA_022704935.1 Candidatus Rifleibacteriota bacterium | reverse complement strand
GAGGCGGCGTGAAAGTGATGGAAACCAGGTTCACGTTCCTGCGTGACGCCGATCAGAAGCCATACGGCATGGTCATGACCCTCGATGACATCACGCAGCGGCGGATCATAGAGCAGCAGCTATACCACGCGGACAAGCTGAGTTCGATCGGCCAGCTGGCCGCAAGTGTCGCACACGAGATCAAGAATCCGCTCGCCTCGATCAAGACCCTAGGCCAGCTCCTCCAGGAAGAAACCTCCGTCGGAGACGGCCGCCGCGAGTATATCGACGTTATCGTCTCGGAGGTGAACCGCCTCAACGGCGTGGTCGAGAAACTGCTCACCTACGCTCGTCCCGAAAAGTCGCAGATACGCCGCATCGGCTTCGCCGAGATCATCAACCCAGTCCTGGCCCTAGTCGATCACGAAGCGGGACGCCACCGTGTCGGGCTGAAGGCCGAGTATCCCGCCGATCTCGAGATCCTCGTTGACTCGGAAAAGATCAAACAGGTATTGTTAAACCTGATTTTCAACGGAATTCAGGCGATGCCGGACGGGGGAAACGTGACGATATCGGCAAGTCATGTAGCAAACAGTCCCTGGTCCGTCATCCGGGTCACCGACACCGGAACCGGCATGCCGACTGACGTCGCCGCACGCGTCTTCGAGCCGTTCTTCACGACGAAGCAGCGCGGAACCGGCCTCGGGCTCGCAATCGTCAAGAAGATCATCGATCTCCACGGCGGCCGAATCGAGGTCGAAAGCCGTCAGGCGACCGGCGCGGCCGCCGCGGGGACAACCTTCACTATCTATCTCCCGCAGGAAAGGAAGGAAGCGTAACCATGGCATTTCAATCGAACAGCATCCTGATCGTGGATGACGAAAAATCGATTCTCTTCAGCCTCAAGGCGGCCCTGACCAAGGAAGGCTACACGGTGCGCACCTCCGAAAGCCCGCAGGATGCCCTGAAACTGATCGAGCCTGGCGCCTTCCAGGTGATCATCTCCGACTTCAACATGCCCGGAATGACCGGCGTCGACCTGCTCAAGCGGGTCAAGCAGATCGACTCCGAGGTCGTGTTCATCCTCATGACGGCGTTCGGCAGCGAGAAGCTCGCCATCGAGGCGATGAAGGAAGGCGCATACGATTATTTTTCCAAGCCGTTCGACATCGACGAGATGCGCGTCGTCGTCGCCAAGGCCTGCGAACGATTCACCCTCGCCTGGCAGAAGAAGAACCTCGAGGAGCGCTTTCTCACCGAGACCGAATCCGACCGCATCATCGGCGTTTCCGAGCAGACGAAGCAGGTGAAGGAGCGCATCGAGCAGGTCGCGAAAAGCGACATCACCGTGCTCATCCAGGGCGAGTCGGGCACCGGCAAGGAGCTCGTCGCCGAGGCGATCCAGCGCCAGAGCCTCCGCGCCAGCGGTCCCTTCGTGAAACTCAACTGCGCCGCCCTCCCGGAAAACCTGATCGAAAGCGAACTGTTCGGCTACGAGAAGGGCGCTTTCACCGGCGCCGCGGGCCGCAAACGAGGGAAGTTCGAGGTGGCGAGCGGCGGCACGATATTCCTCGACGAGATCGGCGACATGTCGCTCAACACCCAGGCGAAAGTGCTGCGCGTCATCCAGGAACGCGAGATCGAACGGCTCGGCGGCAACGACCGCATCAAGGTCGATGTGCGGCTGATCGCGGCCACTCACAAGGATCTCAAGGCCATGATCGCCCAGGGCCAGTTCCGGGAAGACCTCTTCTACCGCATCAGCGTCGTCAACATCGCGCTCAGCCCCCTGCGGGATCGGCCGGATGACATCACCCTGATGGTCGAGCATTTCGTCGGCATCGCCGCCCAGAAGCTCGGCCGCGCGCTGAAGGGAGTCGCCCCGCGCGCCATGACGGCTCTCAAGAATTTCAAGTGGCCCGGAAACGTGCGCCAGCTCGCGAACATCATCGAAGGTGCCGCCGTCTTCGCCAAGGGTGACCAGATCGAGCTCGAGAACCTTCCCGAGGAAGTCAGGCTCGGCTTCGAGCCTGAATCGACCACGTCCGGTCTCGATTGGATAGCGACAGAAATAGAAAAGGGCCGCACCCTCGACGAGATCGTCGCCGACATCGAGAAGGAAATGATCTCCCGTATCCTGCGCGCCACCGAGGGGAATCAGTCGCAAGCCGCCCAGCGCCTCGGCATCAAACGCGGCACGCTCCAATACAAAATGAAAAACTACGGCCTCGCATAATTTACCTCACCGTAGGCGCGCACTGCCGTGCGCGCGTTTCGGCCTAAGCCCCATGACTGCACGGCCGTGCTTGTATACGACCAAATATACGCATATGCCGAACGCCCGCATACGTGCGAATACAGTATTTGCGCGGACGCAGTCGCGTCATCACGCAAGCAGAGACGCGATTACGGCTTGTAATATATAAGCCACAATTTATAATTGGGGACTTCAGGGGGTGCGATCACCGTGATCTCGACGTCGCCGCCGTTCGAGGTGTTGCCGTCGTATTCGACGACATCCGCGGCGAATCCCGGTATCGTCAGCGCAGCAGCATTGACCGGCGATTCCGCGTAGGAGAGGTGCTTCAGGCCGTTCACCTCGGAGACCCAGCCGCGGAGAGAGAGTTCCCTGAAGCGGTGTGCCTCGGCGGAGAAGCCCGGCAGCGAGGCCGAGAGGCCGATCTCGTCGCAGTACATCGCCAGCGCGAACTCGTTGAAGAATCCCTCGACCCCAGTCGTCGCGGGGACGGCGTTGTTCAGCAGCGACGTGGCGAGGTCGGTGAACCCGGTCTGTCCGTTGTCGTATTCCAGCGACCTGATGGCGGCATACCCGCCGCAGCGTTCGTAGAGATACTGGATGAACAGGTAGGAGAGGCCGTAACTCTCGAGACCGCCCTCTTCCGGCCAGTGATTCAGAGAAGCCGTGTTCGGGCCGTTCAGATACAGGGCGACCTGACTGACCGGCGTCGACATCTTCTGGATGAATCCGTATCCGGCGACCTGCTGGGCCCAGACAGAGAGGCCCTCGTTGAGCCAGTCGACGCCCCGTGCCCCCTTCTGGTTGTGATACATCATGTGCTGGAATTCATGCGCCAGGACGCCCTTGAAATCGTCGGGGTTGGTTTTCATCCACTGGTCCCACAGGTAGATGACTTCCGTGCCTGCCGAATGGGCCAGGGCGGGATTCTTGTCGCGGGGATGGAAATAGCCCAGCGTGACGGCCCCGCCGGTCACGCCCTGATTGATCTGCGGGGTGAGGAAGAGAATGACACGCGGCTGGCCGTCGATATTTCCTTCCGGATATTCCTGATGGGCGTTCACGCCATCCCAGCAGGCAGTGGCAAGCGTGGGCCGGATGGCGTCGAACCAGGCGGCGATCTTTTCCGCATCCGAAGCGATCAGGGCCGATCCGGAGGCGTCGAGGTAGACGAGACAGTGGGTTCCCGTCGCGGCGAGCGTGCCCGTTGCAAGAACGTCGTTAGCGGAATTCTCAGGTGCGGAACTTTTGAAATCGACCATCCAGAAATTCACCGTCGCGGGCGCGTCGTCGAAAACGCTGGGCCTGACAGACCGGCTCGAAGGCCGGACAGATGTCTTCCGGTACCAGGACCTGAGCATCGGCCCGACATCTCTGAACCGGCCCGCAGCAACCGGCCCCGCCGCACTTCCCGCCAGGCGTCGCGACGCGGGAAGTGCGGGAATATCGGTCGTCAGACCACCCATGACCCCCGTGAACGTCCAAGCATAGGTGCCATCGAGCGTTTCGGCTGATGTTCCGCCCGTAACCGATATGAAGGCAAGCTTTTCACCGGGCTCGAGAACCGGAAGGTGCAGCGTGCCGTTATTCGCAACGGTCGAATTGAAAAAGTCATACACCCCATATTCACCGACTGGAAGGGTCGTGAGTGTCCCGTCATACGATGTCCAGTCGATCGAATTCGTGGTGTATCCGTTCACCTCGACCCTGATCGGAACGGTCTGACCAGAAGGCACGACGTTCACTTCGGGCGCCTTGAAGGTGATCTTCGTTTTCGAGATGGAGAGAATCTCGTTTCCCTGAACGGTTTTGGAGTCCCCTACTTTCACCTTCGTGACCGAACTGTCGGGAACGAAATTCGTTCCATACAACGTCAGGGTTTTTCCGGGCACGGATCGCCGGGGGCTCAGGTGCACGAGTTCGGGTTGTATGGTGATCGTGACGCTCGAGATGCCGTCGAGCTGATACTCGGGGCTGTTGATGGACACATCGAGGATCCCCGTCTCCGCCTTCGCCGGCAGCTGGATCCGGAGGTCCCGGCCGGCGGTCGTATACCCAAGAACCGTGCAATCGAGACCGTTCAGACGAATTCTGTTCGATGCCCCGACGAGATGGAAGTTCCGTCCATACAGGGTGACGATGCCGTTCGGTTTTGAAGACGTCGGCACCACTTCCCGTGCAACAGGTTTTGCCGTGAAAATGACGGGGGAGGCTTCGTGAGACGTTTCGCCACCGATTATGACCCTGACCTCGCCCGTTTCAACCTCGGCTGGCAGCTGAACCGTGATCACACCGTTATTTCCGGTGTTCCAGTCGAGTATGGACACGTCCTTTCCGGCAACGGTGACCCTGCCCCGGGTCGTTCCGATACCGCGCGCAACGACGGAAATTCTCTCGCCATCGGTTCCGAAAGCAGGAGACAGAGACACGACCTCGAAGTCGCGCGTTGCCGTCGCCGTCGCGTCGGTCATGGTGAGGGTCACCCCTTCGGTGATGATGCCGGAGCGCACCCTGACATTTTCTCTGTAAGAGGGTGTATACCCCTGTGCACGGGCCGTCACCCGGTAATCACCGGCTGCAAGGTTCAGCATCAGGAAGGTTCCGTTGCTGGCGGTGATCGCCTGAACATTTCCGGCCTCGACGATTGCCTGGTCGATCGCGGCCGAGGCGCTCGATGTCACCGCACCCGAGATGCCTCCCGAATCGAGATCCGTGATGTAAAGAGGTTTTCCGCCAGATTCATCACCGGAAGAGTTCACTCCGCCGCACCCGGTGAAAAAAATCAGTGCACTGAAAAGAAGAGGGAAAAGGCGAGAGAGCACCGTTATGTTTTCCCGGGGCACGTCCAAATTCCCTCCAGCCCTGACAAGGGAGTGCGTGTGCATAGTGTAGAAAGTCGAAAGAATTCTGACAGATCGCCTATACCCTGTCAAGTTTGGTGCACTTTCTGCCGAAATCACTAGGGAGAAATTCTGTGTTCACGGTGCCACGTTCCAGAACGACAGGAGATACGTATGAGGCAAACAACAAGGTCCACCTATTCCACCACCATCTTCAAGGGCAGCAGGGTTGTCGCAGTCATCCTGCTTCTCCTTGCCTGCGTCGGCACGCTGTTTGCCGATGTCGGGGGAGTCACTCTGACGGTGGACACGGAACCCTCGTATACGTCAGGGATGATTTTCAATGGTGGCGCCAAAGTCACCCTGAAGGCCGCCTGGACGCAAGGTGACACACCGCCGTTCGGCGCCACCTTCATGACCGGAGGGAGCGCGATCGGCACCGTCAACACCTCCGAAAAGAACGCTCAGTTCGTCACCTCCGGCGCGGCACTCGGCCCCGGCGACAAGGATTTCACCGTCTCGGTCATCGAAACCGCCGTTCCGAACGCGGTCGCCAAACCGGGCACGGGAAACCGAACCATTTCGATCAACACCGAGGCTCCGACGATCAACGTGAGCATCGATAACGGTTCCAGTTTCTCGAACCAGTCGCCGAACAACGTCGTGAACGTCACCGTCACCTCCGCCAACAAGGATATCAGCGGAACGCCTGACATCACCATCTCCCCCAGCGCAGGAACCTCGCTCGCCCAGGACGGCACACCCACGTCCCGTGTGTTCAAATACAAGATCACCCTTTCGTCCGCTTCGACGGGCCAGTATACCGTCCGCGCCGTCTGCAAGGATACGACCCAGCCCTCCACCACCGCCAACACCGGAACCGGCCAGACGGCGTTCAACGTCGTGAACGAAGGTCCCTCGCCCGCCGCGATCACCCAGATCTCGACTCCCAATCCCACGCATCTCACCGCCGTCACCCTGTCCGGAACCATTTCAAGCAATATCAAAAGCGTCGCCGTTTATGAAGGCGCCAACAAGGTTGCAGACGCCTCCGTCAATACGACCGCGCTGACCTGGACGGCCAACCTCTCGGGGCTGACGGAAGGCACCCACACCTACGTGGTGAAGGGAAAAGATGCCCTGGGGAACGAGTCCGCTCCCTCCGCCGACTTCAAGGTCGTCATCGACCAGACCAAGCCCCAGGCGCCGACGCTCATTCAGCCGGTTTCTCCGACCTCCTCGAAGAAGATAACGATCAACGGCACCGGCGCCCTCGATCTCGGCACTACGAAATCGACGCCGATCACCGTCCTGCTCTTCGACATGACCGGCCAGATCGCCAGCGTGACCGCCAATGCCGACGGCACGTTCACCTTCGCCGACGTCACCCTCAAGCAGGAAGGCGACAACATTCTCTACGCCCGCTGCGAGGATAACGCGAAGGGTTCGCCCGGCAACATTTCCGACAGCTCCCCCGCCATCCGCGTCGTCCTCGATACGAACACCGCCGCGCACACCACGGTCAACGCTGTCGTCGTCGCTCAGGGAACCAATCTCGCGAGCACCTCGGTGCCGTTCCCCGCGACTACATACCTGGCTCCCGGCGATTACTCGGTCCAGATAACCTACAACGAAGACATGGATCGCACTGTCATGCCGAGTATCGGAGTCAAGCCGACGACCGGTTCCGAAGTCGTCACCACCTCCGGTTCCTGGATTGCATCGAACACGTTCGTCGGCCAGTTCTCGGTCCCGTCGGGTCAGGGAACAACCTGGGACGGCCAGGCCGCACTGCGCATCTTCGGCGCCAAGGATGCCGCCGGAAACCTGCAGGATGTCTACAACCAGGCGACTGCGTTCAGGCTCGACACCACCGCTCCGGCCACCAGCATGGATTCGATGGATACGATCTACGTGTCCAGCTCCACGACCAGCATCACCCTCAAGGGAACTTCCAACGACAGCGGCTCTCTCGTCGGCTACGTCGAGATCGCAACTTCCACGTTCACGGGCGCTCCGCCGACCAGCGGGCTGCGCGTGCCGATCTTCAACGGCCCGAACGTCTCCTGGACCCACAACTGGGATGTTTCGACACTGCCCGCCGGCAAATACAAGCTGTGGGCGTATGCAGCCGACCAGGCCAAGCCGTCTCCGAACGTCGAGGCAAAGTCGAACTACCGCACCGTCATCGTCAGCCGGGCGAATCCGACCGTCGTCAGGATCAGCCTCGACGACGAGACCACCGACCTTCCGACGGCCAGCACCCCGAAGATCGCGAGCGACGTCACCAAGATCACAGCGGTCTTCCAGGATGGCGGAACCGCCGGCCTGAACCTGAACGTGCCGCCCACGATGTTCACCCTCATGCACAACGCAACCAGCAAGAACATCACCGGCAACTTCACGAACAACGGCAGCAACACGGTCATCTTCACCTTCCCCAAGCTCACCGATAACGGCACCTACACTATCTCCGTGCAACCGGTCGACAATGCCGGCAACACGTCACTGGCCGTCGCCACCAGGTCGTTCAACCTCGACACGAGCGCTCCCACAGGCGTGACCGTCATGCCCGGGACCGGCGCGTATGCGAATACGACCTATCCCTCGCTTCACGTCGACCAGGTATGGGCCACCATCCAGGATGACGAAGCCGACTACGCGAAATCCCTCATCAATGTCGCCTACAACGGCATCACGGTCGGCAACCAGCTCGCCGGCGCTTCGACGACGGCCATCGTGTGGGATCTCTACGGTTCGACCGCTTCGGCGCCGACGGACCAGTCCGGAGACGGCCGGTATGACGTCACAGTCACGCCCCGCGATACGGGCGGAAACATCGGCACGGCTCAGAAATCCTACTTCTATTTCGATTCCCAGGCGCCCATGATCTCGTCGCTGTCACACGCCTCGGGAACCTGGATCGGCCTCGCCAGCAACGCCATCGTCCTCACCATGTCCGACGCCCCGGCCGACCTGGTTAAGTATGCCGGCGCGAAAACGGCCCAGGATTCATCCTGGCAGAATGGTTCCGGCAGCGGCTGCAACACCGCCATGTCGTCCTTCACGGCGACCCTCGGCACCGTGGTGAACAACGGCACGATGAGCGCCCCCAACACGCTCACGGTTACGCGCCATCCAGCCCCGAGTTCCACGACGAACCCCGAAGGCGTCGCAACGCTCTCGATGCGCGCCATCCTGCTCGACAACGTCACGAACACCTCGCCCAACAGCCGCACCATCGATTACATACACCAGTTCGACTTCCTGCGGCCCACCTTCAAGTTCACGAAGCCGCTCCAGAGCCAGAAATACTGCAAGACCTCGCTGGCGGTTGAAGCCGGCGTGGCCGACCGCGGAACAGGAGCTAACCTCCAGATCATTCAGTCGGAAATCACGGATGCCTCCGGGAACTGGGTTGCCCTGAGCCAGACTCCGGTGCTTCCGGCCAATCAGTCCACCGGAACGATCGTTCTCGACATCTCCAAATGGGGCGACGGGAAACAGACGATCAACGGCCGCTGCTACGACCGCGCCGGCAACATGTCCGACGCGAGCGAGTCCAGCGTTTCTCCGACCCCCACGGCCATCGAGATCGTCGTGGACCGCACACCGCCCGCCGCTCCGATCCTCGTGTTGCCGCTGAACGACAGCGCGTCCCGAGAGCGCAGCTTCCGGTTCAAGTGGAGCAAGGTGACCGACGCCGACCGGTATCTCATCCAGGTCGCCGACGATTCCGCCTTCAATAATATTCTGAACCATATCAATACCGCCGGTTCCTACACGGGCCTGCTCGGCCAGGTGACCCAGATGCAGGAAGCCACCTTCACCGCTCCGAAGGACGGCACCTACTTCTGGCGCGTGGCCGCGATCGAGACCTGCGCCGACGGATGGAATATCAGCAACTATTCCACGACCTGGCGTTTTGCCGTCGATACGGTCAAGCCGAAAGTGCTCGAAGTCCAGCCGACCCCCTCGTCGGGCAACAAGATCACGACGGGCATGGTGACCTTCACGCTCCGGTTCAACGAGAAGATGGACACCACGATCACCCCCTCCGTCTTCCTCACCTCGGCCGGCGGGCAGCAGATGCTCGTCGAGCAGATCAACTTCGTCGAGAACACCTGGACCGGTACGACCGTCATCCCGAAGGACAGCAGCGCGACCTACGACGGAAACGCCATCATCGCGATCTCCGGTGCCAAGGACCTCGCCGGGAACGAGATGGCCGCAGATTCGACGAACATGGTCGTCATCAACACGAGCCCCGCGTTCGAGATCAAGATCTTCTCGAACCCCGCCCATGAATACGAGATCATGATCGTCACCCGGGCCTCGGAAGCTCTGCAAAGCGCTCCGACCTGCTCCGTCAGTCAGGGCGGCGCGGCGGTCCCGGTCACGATGAACTTCCTCAAGGAAAAATACTACGCGGGTTCCTACCGCATCGACCCGGATCAGCCCGGCAAGGCCTACATCGACATCACCGGCACCGACCTCTTCGGCATGGTCGGCAAGGGTTCTGTCCAGTTCACCGTGGCCGCCCTGACCGCGGAGTCGCGACTCAGCCTGAAGACACCGGACGGTCTCGCGACGCTCGACATCGCCACGGGCACCGTTTCCAAGGCGGCGGGTCTCTACATGCTATCCAGGTCCGACCTCGACAATGGCGGCACGAAGTCCCCGCTCGCGAAAATTCTGCCCTCGCTGCTGAAGAACACCGTCTCCACCGCAAACTCCTCCGAACTGGTCGAAGTGATGCCGCTCGAGGAAGTCGGGCCCTCCTCGCTGCGCCTGTCGCGGAGAATCTGGTATACCGCGTCGGTGAAGAACCTGAACCTGAAGGTGCCGGCTGAAAAGGTCCACCTGTATCGCCAGGTGAACGGCAAATGGATCTTTGTCGGCGGCGTGCTCAAGAACGACCGCGTCACCGCCCAGCTCGGAGGCCTCGGCAAGCTCGCCCTGATGGCTGACCTCAAGGCCCCCGTTCTCAGCAACGTCAGCCCGTCCGACCGCGAAAAGCTTGAAGACTCGCAGCCCCTGCTCGAAGGCAACTTGCAGGACAGCGGCGCAGGCATCGACCCGGCCAGCTTCAAACTGCTGATCGACGGGTTCGAGCAGACCGGCGCGGAACTCGGTTCTGACGGGGCGTTCACCTATCAGCTCAAGCAGGCGCTCTCGAAGGGCGATCACCAGATCGAAGTGGTCGCTTCCGACAAGGCCGGCAACGAGATCCGCCAGGCCATCACGGTGACCGCACCCGGCCCGTTCGGGATCAACGAGCTCATCTCGTATCCGAACCCGGCCCGCGGAAACTCGGTCTGGTTCACGTATAACCTCGGACAGCGGCCCGACGAGCTGTTCCTCTCGATCTACGACGCTTCCGGCGACAAGGTCGACAAGTTCGATCTCACCGATGCGAACGGGAACCAGGCATCCGGCAAGATCCGGTGGGATCTGACCAACCGTCAGGGGAACCGCGTCGGAAACGGCGTCTACTTCTACAAGCTCGAAGCCACACGAAACGGCAAGACCATCAAGTCCCGCGGCAAGCTCGCGGTGCTCCGCTGACGGAGAAGGAGAGCAACCATGGACAAGCGTATTCTTCTCGCACTCGCGTTGTCTGTTCCGACCCTGCTGGGCCTGACCGGCTGCAGCGGCGGCGTGGGCGGCGAGGGCAGCAATACGTATTCCGACACAGCCGGAACCCCGATCGTCCGTTCCGACACGTTCAACGACAAGGGCTGGACGCTCATCTCGAGCGGCCAGTATGAGAGCGCGATCTCGGCGTTCAACCAGGTGCTGGCCGACAACCCGACCGACGACGAGCGGGCCGAGGCGAACAACGGCCTGGGCTGGGCCCGCGCGAATCTCGGCAGTCTTTCCGACGGCATGCCCTGGTTCGAGAAAGCGATCGGCAGCTCGGCCGATGCCAAGGTCGGCCTGGGAGCCGCTTACATCCAGAAAGGTTCGAAAGCCGACCTGGAAATGGCCGTCAATCTCCTGTACAAGCAGCTCGGCGGGGAAAACCCGCACTTTCACTACGTGCCGCGCCGCGCCACCGGCGTGAGCGATGCCGAGGTGCACGCCCTTCTCGCCTACGCGTTCGCGGCTCTCGGCCAGACCGATAATGCCCTGACGCAGATGGAATACGCCAAGGAACTCAATCCCGCGTATGAAAACACGACAATCGACCAGCTGGGTAAAATGGTCGACTTCCTGCTCCGATAATTGAAAGAGCTGCCAGGGAAAAGGAAGCATCGATGAGCCACATCCGCCCCACAACCGTGCCCAGACCGGCTGATACCGGCCGCGGGCCAGGTTCCGTCACGGGCGGGAAACGGATCTTCATCCTCGTTCTGGTGCTTCTGGCAGTCGGTTCGATCACCGGATGTCTCCAGTCGTCGAGTCCGACGATGGGCAACGTCACCGGCAAGGTGTTCGACTCGAACGGGCACGTCCTCAAGGGAGCGACGGTCGAAGTCTACGGCGGCGACCACAAGGTCGAGACCGACGAGCTCGGCAGATACGCGATCACCGGTGTGGAACCGGGCGAAAAGCGCATCGTGGCGACCTACCAGGGACGCTCCGTCGTGATCAACGTCGAAATCATTCGTGGCGAGACGCTCGAAAACGCGGACCTGACGTTTGCCGTGATCGACGGCATCCCGCCGGTCATCACCGATGTCGCCGTCGGAAGCCTCACCGAGAACGTCGCCGTCATCAGCTGGGTCACGAACGAGTCTGCCGATTCGCTCGTCGATTACGCCACCGGTCCGATCGGGGTCGGCACGTATACCTTCCAGGCATCGGACTCGGCGATGGTTCTCGATCACTCGATCCAGCTTTCGGGGCTGCTTCCCGGCGTGACATACCACTTTCGTGTCAGATCACGTGATTTCGCGCTCAACGAGGGCATTTCGTCGGAATACCAGCTCATGACCCCGTCGGGTGATGCTCCGGCAACGCCGGCCGGCTTCGCTGTTTCTCCGTCGGTCGAGATGGAGCGCCTCGCCCTCTCCTGGACGGCCAACACCGAGTCGGACCTCGCCGGCTACAACCTGTATCGTGCGGAAAGCAGTGCAGGCCCCTTCGCGCGGGTCAACGCCAACCCGATCACATCGGCCAGCTACCGCGACGACGGCCTGAAGATCGGCGTCAAGTATTACTACTACGTGAAGGCCGTCGACACGGCCCGCAACGAAAGCGCGCCGTCGCAGACCCTCTCGATGGTCACCACCGGCACGCTCTCGGAAAACCGCACCTGGCTGAGGGCCGAAAGCCCCTACGTCATCACCGGCGACATCCGCGTTCATGGCGGGGCTCAGCTGACGATCGAGCCCGGCGTCGAAGTGAAGTTCACCCAGCACGACTCGCTGCCCGATTCGAACGGCGCGACCATGACCGAGCTGATCGTCCAGGGCGCGCTGTATGCCGTCGGCACGACCGACGCGAAGGTCGTCTTCACCTCGGCCGAGACGTTCCCCTCGAAGGGCAACTGGGGCGGTCTGCGGTTCCTCTCGACGAACGACCCGAACAACCAGATGAAGTTCGCGACCGTGATGTTCGCCGACACCGGCATCCGGAGCGAGGGCTCGACTCCCGCGATCGAAAACTCCGAGTTCGGCCTCTGCGTCGTCGGCCTCGACCTGGGCCTCTCGACGGCGTTGAATATCAAATACAATATCATTCGCGACTGCAACATCGGCCTCGTCTCGGCCAACTCGAACATCCGCAACAATCTCTTCATCGACGACCAGGTCGCCGCCAGCACGCTCGGCGCCGATGTATTCGAGTTCAACACGGTCGACTGTCTGGTCGGCCTCGAGATCCCCTTCGGAACGCCGACGATCAAGAACAACATCTTCGCCTACACCGGAAGCGGCCGCGCGCTCTACGGCATCAACCAGACCCAGACGACCGCCACTCCCTCGATCTCGTTCAACGATATCAACAACTATGCATTCCCGACGAACGGACTGACCGTCGCGACGGGAACCGGCAATATCGAGCTCGACCCCCTGTTCATCGGCGGCATGCCTTTCGACTACCACCTCCAGACCACGGCCGATGGCTACGCCTCGGATTCCCCCTGTCTCTCCTCCGGCGAAAACGGTGCCCAGATGGGCCGCTACGGCGAATAACCTGCTGCACGGGCTCCCCTTTTCCCTTCGATTTTCGCAAGTTCGTATGCATGCGGAACTTTCGTCAAGGTGACTTTTCCCACTCCCGGCTTTCTCGCATTGATGAGCTCATTCAACGCATCTTGGCCCAAAAAGCGCTCTTGGGGACAGGTCAGGCCGGCAAGGCCGGGCAAGCTCGACATGAGATTCTCAGCTGAATTCATGAACGTTCCTCGCCTCTCAGGCGCGCCAAAATCAGTCCCCAGAGCAGGAGATGCGGTAGCCCATCAGGAACGCCACGTCGAAATCGACAGA
>JAKJFL010000534.1:0-2935 GCA_022704935.1 Candidatus Rifleibacteriota bacterium | reverse complement strand
CGCCATCAGCACTAGACTGTCCGGGAACAGGTCGCGCCGCTTTCCCATGCCTGCCGATACCGACTCGCCCCGCGCGACTCCTGCCTTGATCTCGCCGACGGCGAGCTGGAAGAGGGGGTTCGTCAGGATCTTCTCCACGGCGCCCAGCGAAGTGAGGATCGGGACGCCGCACTTGAGAAGCGTGCCGAGCGTCCTGGCGAACAGGGCCAGCTGAAACTGCTTGGCGAGATTCCCGATGAGCGGAATGGCGAGCGTCAGCGTGCTCAGAAAACGGCCGCCCGCCTCGGTGCGCCTGACACGGCCATATAGAAAAGCAAAAATTATAATACCTATAAGTATGTAAGACGAGTTGCCGCTCAGGAAATCCGACAGAACGATGACGATACGGGTCGGAAGGGGGAGGATCTGGCCCTGCCGGGTGACCTGCTCGATGAACATCGGAAACACCTTCACCAGAAGGGCCCAGCCCACGAGGAGCGTCATCGAGAGAAGAATGGCCGGGTAGATCATCGCGTTGCGCACTTTCGCCCGGATGCGGAACATCGAGTCGTACATCTGCGCATACCGCTCGAGAACCTCGTCGAGGATGCCGCCGACCTCGCCCACCTCGACCATCGTGACGAACAGCGTCGAGAATACGCGCGGATGCAGCTTAAGGGCGTCGGAAAACGATTTTCCCGACTCAATCTTCTCCTTGATGTCCTGCAGGAGGACCTTGAGGGGTCCTGCCGGAAGCTGGCGGTGCAGCGCCTGAAGACTCTGGAGGAGCGGGCATCCCGCGTTGAGCAGGCTCGAGAGCTGCATGAGAAAGTAATTCATGTCGGCCTGCGAGATCGAGAGCGTCGCCCGCTCGGCCTCGGCGACGAGCGTGGCAAGCGGGGCCTCGGCAATGTCGAGCACGTAATACTGCCGGTCGGACAGCCAGGTGCCGACTTCTTCCGGGGTGGCCGCCTCCATGACGCCGTTGAACTGCTTCCCGCGGGCGTCGAGTGCCTGGTAGGAAAATCTGCGCTGGCTCATCGCCCGGTGACCGGCGGAGGCTCGCCTTCCTCGCGGCGGGTCAGGCGCATCACCTCGTCGACGGTCGTGATGCCCCGGACAACCTTGCGAAGTCCGTCCTCGCGCATCGTGCGCATCCCGGATGCGACGGCGGCCTTGCGGATCGTGCGGGCCGGCGACGAGTTCAGGATGAGCGCATGGATATCGTCGTTCAGCGTCATGATCTCGTGGATCGCCGTGCGGCCGACGTAGCCGGTGCGGCGGCAGGTCAGGCAGCCCGTTCCCCTGGTGAGCGACTCGGGCGTGACGGAACTGCCGGCGAACAACGCCTTCGCGGCGGCGTCTGGTTGGTACGGTACGCGGCAGGATGGGCAGATCCGACGCACCAGCCGCTGCGCACCGACGCCGATGACGGCCGAGGCGACCAGATACGGCTCGACGCCCATCTCGATAAGGCGGGTCACGGCCGACGCGGCGTCGTTCGTGTGGAGGGTCGAGAAGACGAGGTGACCGGTCAGGGCCGATTCGATCGCGATCTGCGCGGTCTCGAAGTCACGGATCTCGCCGATGAGGATCACGTTCGGGTCCTGTCGCAGGATCGAGCGGAGGGTGCGGGCGAACGTGAGACCGATGTCGGGCCGCACCTGTACCTGGTTGATGCTCGGGATCAGATACTCGACGGGGTCCTCGACCGTGGTGATGTTGACCTGGCCGTTCCGGATGAAGTTGATCGCGGCGTACAGCGTCGAGGTCTTGCCCGAACCGGTCGGGCCGGTCATCAGGAAGATGCCGTTCGGCGAGAGAGAGATGGCCTTGAACTGCTCGAGAAGCTCGTCGTCGAAGCCGACCTGGTCGAGCGTGAGCTGCATCCGACTCTTGTCCAATATACGAATGACTATTTTTTCTCCGAAGACGGTCGGAAGGGCCGAGACGCGGAGATCGATCGAGGAGTCCTTCACCTTGACCTTGATGCGGCCGTCCTGGGGAAGACGCTTCTCGGAGATATCCATCTGCGCCATCAGTTTGAGGCGCGAGATCAGCTCGTTCTGGATCGATTTCGGCGCCTTCATCAGCTCGTTCAGAATGCCGTCGAGGCGGTACCGGACTCTGATCACTTCTTCATCGGGCTCGATGTGGATGTCGCTTGCCCGGTCGGCGATCGCCTGCTGGATGACGGTGTTGACGAGGTTGACGATCGGCGCCGCCGCCTGATCGCCCTGGCCGATATCGAACGTCGTGAAGAAACTTTCATCGAGCCGCTTCACCTCTTCGCGACGTTCCGCCGCGAGAGTGTCAACGGCCGCCTGGAGGGTTTCGCTCGTGCCGTAGTAGTGCCGGATCGCCGCCTCGAGCTGGGACTCGGGGCTGATGCCGACGACGATCTCATACCCGGTCTGGTAGTTGATCTCGTCGATGATGAAGACGTCCAGGGGGTCGGACATCGAGACCTGCAGCCGGTTTCCTTCGAGCGAGATCGGGAGCAGCGTGTGGCTGCGCACGATGCCCTCCGGGATCGTCGTCAGGACTTCGGGACGGATGGTCAGCGAATTCAGGTCGAGGAACGGGATGTTCATCTGCCGGGCGAGCGTGACGGCGATGCTCTCCTCGGTGGCCATGCTGAGCTGGACGAGCACCTTCCCGAGCCGGAGGCCGAGTGCCTTCTGCTTCTGCAGGGCCTCTTTGAGCTGGTCCGCCGAAATCAGGCCCGCTTCGACGAGCGTGTCGCCGAGCCGCTTCCGAGGCGTCGTTTGAGCCTTGGCCTGCATCGTCATGAATCTCCAGAATACAGAATGCTAGATATGCACGGCCCCGGCGTGCCGCTCACTCAGGATCGTTTCCAGAACCGTCGCCGGGCGCTCTCATAACGGGGATTGATTTCGAGGGCGCGCCTGAAGGCAAGCATCGCCTCGTTTGCCAGACCCTTCGCCTCGAGCGC
>JAKJFL010000533.1:0-2943 GCA_022704935.1 Candidatus Rifleibacteriota bacterium | reverse complement strand
CCGCCTGCTCGGGCATCGGCCTGCGGGAGTAGACAACGGCGTCGCCGCCAGCCTCGAGGATCGCCTCGGCGATGTTGATGCCGACAAACCCGGAGCCGCCCGTCAGCAATACCTTCATCCGTGAACACCCTCCATCGCTTTATTCGTCGACGACGGCATACGCGCGAACCGGGGAGCCGCTGCCGTTCTTGAGCTTCAGCGGAACCCCGTAGAACGCGAACTCGCCCTTGCCAACGAGCTTGTCCAGGTTTACCAGCCATTCGAAGTGGCTGACGCCGAGGTCCCTGCAGGCCCTGTGGCTGGGGAAGAGCTTCGTGTCCATGACATCGGTGGACGGGCCCTCGACGCCGTGCATTCTGGAGCCGTGATCCTTCAGCCACTTGACCGCCTCCGGGCTGATTTCCGGATTCCTGCGCAGAATTTCCTCGCTGGGAAAATATTTCTCGTGTATGCCGTAATAGAACAGCACGATGTGCCCGTCGACCTTGACGCCGGCCTTCTCCTGCGCGCGCTCCATATCCTGGGCGGTGATCTTCCCGCGCTCGGGGATGTGGCTCATGTCAAAGCACACGGCCTTCCCGAAGAACAGATCGAGCGGCATCCGGTCGATCGGCAGGCCGTCGGGAGACATGTGAAAATACGCGTCCACATGCGTGCCGATGTGCTCGATGATCGCCAGGTAATTCCAGGTTGAAGTGAACGGGTCGTCGGGGGTGCCGCATTTTTCCGCCTTGGATTGCTCGTGGGATACGAGCTGCACGTAGACGCTGCTCTGAAAGTCCTTTTGACAGACCATATTGCTCTTGATTTCCAACGACAAATCGATGATTTTTTTCGCCATATACGCTTCACGCCTCTCTTAACAGCAATACCGCGAGTCGCCGCCGCCAGCGAGCGGCGACTCCGGCCAGTCTCCTCTTTTGACGGTTATTGGATGACCTCGACGGGGGTGAGCACGTTCTGAATCTCGGGCTGGTCGATGTTCTCGGCGGTGATCCAGGTCACCGGAACCGCGATCTTCTTCTCGACCTGTTCGCCCTTGAGAACCTTGATGACGTTCTGCGTGGCGGTGTAGCCGATGAGGAACGGGTTCTGCGCGACTCCGGCCGTGATGACGCCCTGCCGGATCGGATCGTGCATGTCCGCGTTCGGGTCGAAGGCGACGAACGTAAGCTCGCCCTCGTGCTCCTGCACGCCGAGCAGCGCGCCGGCGGACGAGCCCTCGTTGCAGGAGAACGCCGCCTTCAGGTCCGGGTTGGCGGTCAGCACGTCCTGCATGATGCTGTAGGTCTTGAAGCGGTCGCCGTCGCCGTAGAACGGCCCGAGAATCTGGTAGTTCGCGTTGCCGGACGCGACGATCGCGTCGATAAAGCCCTGCGCGCGGCCGCCTTCCTGCACGGCGCCCGCAACCGCGGAGATCACGGCGACCTTGCCGCCCTCCTCGCCCAAGAGCTCCATCGTCTTTTCGCCCGCGAACATGCCCGCCGCATGGTCGTCGGTGCTGACGGTGGAATAGGGGAAGTCGGCGTTGAGCCTTCCGTCCATGATCACCACGGGGATGCCGTATTCCTCCTGCGCCTGCTTCAGCACCGGCACCATGCCATCGGGATCGACGGGGCTGATGACGATGGCCGCCACGCCGCGCTGTATGAAGTCCTCCACCAGCTTGATCTGTCCCTCCAGGTCGGTATCGGAAGCGGTGCCCTGGAAATCGATGGTGTAGCCATAGTCAAGGCCGGCCTTCTGGGTTCCGATTCGGACATACTGCCAATAATCGTACAGCAGCGATTTGGGGATGACGGCGATAACCTGTTCCCCGTTCTGGGCGGCTTCCGCATGTGCGGCCAGCGTCGGGCAAAGAGCCAAGCATACGACGAGCACGAGTACTGCGAGCTTTTTCATGGTCTTCCTCCTCCGTTGATCTTTTTCCGCTATCTCATAAGCCCCCCGGACGGCTGCTTTTCGGGCCCAAAAAACAGTCGCGCCGAAAAAGCCATGATCCCGCTACCGCTTCTTGTTCCGGATCGCATCCATGTACACCGCGCCGATGATCACGACGCCGATCGTCACCTTCTGGTAGTAATAGTTGATGCTCAGCATGTTCAGGCCGTTGCTCAGAATGCCCATGATCAAGGCGCCCATCACCGTTCCCACGATGCTGCCCTGACCGCCCGCCATGCTGGTTCCGCCGATGACGGTCGCCGCGATGGCGTCGGTCTCGTAGCCCTCGCCGGCGTTCGGCTGGCCGGAAATAACTCGGGAGGCATAGATAATCCCCGCAATGGCCGCAAACGCGCTGCAGAAAATATACATGCTCTGCTTTACCTTCACGACGTTTACACCGGACAGATAGGCGGTGTTTTCATTGCTGCCGACCGCGAAGATATGCCTCCCGAATTTGGATCGATGGAGAATGATGAACGCGAGAACCGCGAACGCGAGCATGAACACGACCGGCACCGGCACCACGCCCGCGATCTTGCCGCCGCCGAACACATTGAAGGCCACGGGCAGCTTCGTGATGGGCACGCCGTTGCAGATGATATATACGATGCCCCGGGCGATGCTCTGCATGCCCAGCGTCACGATGAAGGGCGCGATGCTCGTGCGGGAGATGATGAAGCCGTTCACAACCCCGAAGCCCGTCCCGATCGCAATGCCCAGGAGGATGGACAGCGGCATGGGCATGCCGTCGGTCATGAAATTGGCGGAGACGATGCTGGAGATGGCGAGCACCGACCCCACGGAGAGGTCGATTCCGCCGCCGGTGATGACCATCGTCATCCCCAGCGCGACGATGGCCGTGATGGAGCTCTGCAGCAAGATGTTGAGGAGGTTCTTCTGCGAGAGAAAGTTCGGCGCCTTTATCGCGAAGAAAGTCACCAGGATCAAAAGCCCCAACAGAATGCCGGACTTGTTCTGTATGGCCTTGACACCCTTGCG
>JAKJFL010000026.1:0-13626 GCA_022704935.1 Candidatus Rifleibacteriota bacterium | reverse complement strand
GGGCATCATGTTTCCTGTTCATACTCGATCCTCATGTCAGTGAAATTCATTCATGTAGGGGAAGCCGTTTCCCCGTTGTCGTGTCTTCCGTCGGGCGCACCCATGCCGTGCATCGTCACCCGACCCCGTCGACGGTCTCGGCGAGGGCGTCCCGAGATCTCGAATATCTGCTTCTATAGATGAAGTTGCGCTCGCCGAGTCGCATCACATCGCCATCTATGAGAGGCCTGTAGCGATAGCGGCCGCCGATCAGGGAGACGGGCGTTTCGTCGAGACATTCGAGGATATGCACCCCGTCGTGCTCGGTGATGACGAACCACTGGGCGGGGCCGTCGTCGAGGCTCAGATCGCAGCTGTCATCGGAACCAACCAGGATTTCCTCGGTTTCGAGCCTGTACTGCACCGGCCAGCCGGATGCGATGGACTCCTCGATCCACGATTCTTTCAGCAACTCGACCGCGAGAGCCGCTCCGAGAGATGCGCCGGTCCCGATCAGGAGACACCCGCCGACCCAGACGCCGCGTGGGAAAAGAACCATGTCGGCCGTCAGCCCGGCGAGAATCAGCGCGGGCGCGAGGCCCATGAACGCCTGACAGGCCGCCTTCGGCGCGCTCATCACGACTCCGCGGGAGGCAGCGAGGGCGACGGAGAAGACCGCCCACCACAGCAGGCGCAGGAGGATCTCCGGCGAGCGTCTCGCGAGCCCCGCCCACTCGCCGAGCAGGGCGAACAGGACGGCTGCGACCATCGAAACGGCAAGTCCGACCGCGGCGGCGGCGAGAAACCGCTGTCCCGCCTTGCGCATCCGGCCCTCGTGCCAGAGGGCCGTCACGGCCTGCTCGCCGCCGATCAGGATCGCGCCGAACAGGCCCACGGTGAGAGTCGTCTGGAGGAACTCGCCGCCGAATCCCCACGGGATACCGATCCGCAAAGACAGCCACGACGCCCATCCGGCGATGAGGCCGATGAACGCGGCGTCGATGATCGGCAGCAGATTCAATGTCATAGAAACGGACCGCCGCTTCCGCGGATGGTCCTCACCAGCGAAAGCGGCTTCATTACTCCTCGCTTACTGGAAGTCCTCAACCAGGGTCATCTTGGAGACGAAGTAGATGCCGTAGGCGTCTTCCAGCTCCTGCGGCGTGATCGTCGTGTCGGGGTTTTCCATGAAACGTTTCTTGTCGAACACCATGTTGAGGATGTCGCGGGGATGGACCGCCCGCAGGCCGCGCCTGTCGCGCTTGTAGAGGCCCATCAGCGACTCGATGTTCGCCGGGTCGAACTTCAGACCGACCTTTTCGGCATACGCCTTCCAGATCGCCGTGTATTCCTCGATGGAGGGATTGCGAACGTTGATCTTGTAGGGCAGGCGGCGCAGGAACGCGTCATCGACGATCTTCATCGGGTCGAGATTGGTGCTGAACAGCACGATCTCGTCGGTCGGCACTTCCATGCGCTGACCGCCGAGAACGAGGTAGTCGACCTTGTTTTCGAGCGGAATGATGAAGCGGTTGAAGATGTCTTCGACGTTGCAGCGCTGGCGGCCAAGGTCGTCGATGAGCAGGACGCCGCCGGTCGCCTTGACCTGGGGCGGCGAGTCGAAACATCCATACTTTTTGTTATACACGACTTCGAGGTTTTCGAGCGTCAGTTCGCCGCCGGCGGTGATCATCGGCGGATGCACGACGACCCAGCGCTGGTCGAGCCCTTCCAGGTCGATGTTCTCGATGGCCTGGTGGCAGCTCGGATCGAACATGCGCACGAGCTGGCCGCCGACCTCGACGGCATACGGCACGATCATCGGCGGAAGCAGGCGCACGACGTTGCTGCAAAGGAAGGTCTTGCCGTTTCCGGGGAAGCCGTAGACGAACGCAGGCTTTCTGGCGCAGACGGCCTGGCCGATCTGGATCAGAACATCCTTGTAACCGAGGTGATGGGCAAACTTCTCGGTCAGAATCTTCTGGTTGATCGAGAAACTTTTCTTGTTCGCGGCGAGCACATCCTTGGTGATTTTGACGTATTCCTCGAATCCGACCGGGGCGGCGCCGAGATACGAGTCACGCTCGTAAATGTTCTTGGCGCGCTCGATTCCCTTGGGATACAGGCCATACTGGTAGTCCGAGCCCATGCCGGTGCCGCCGACCATGCCGACCATTTCCTGCTGCTTGAGGTCGTTGATCAGCTTCTGAACGATATCCGGTTTAATACGAAGCGACTTGCCGATCTGGCGGGGCGTCCGCTTTCCGTGAATGTGCAGTTCTTTGAAGATCATGTCTGAAACGATCTCGGCGTTGATCTTGAGATCGTACAGCGTTTCGGGTTCTTTCGGGATGAAACTTTTCAGATCCACCTGCGACATCGATCAATTCCCCTTTTTCAGGTATTTTGCCCCGCATCCTCTCATCTCGTCGCGGAACGGGAACATGGTACCAACTTTCCCCCGCCCTTTCAAGGCGGCTCGACAACCGCCGACACGGGCGGCTTTGACAGCATCTGGCAACCGTTCTATCATTCCCCCATGCCACCTTCCGCTCCAGGTCACAGATCCGGGCCTGCCCTCATATGCCTTCTCGCGGGCCATTCGAGCCGCATGGGTCGCCCGAAACAGCATCTCGTCATCGCCGGCAAGACCTTTTTGGAACATCTGCTGACGCGCCTCTCGACCGTGCGCGACAGACTCGGGCCGCTCTGCTTCGTCGGCCAGGCGCATGATATCAGGGGACGCGATGCAATTTTCCGGTTCGGCGGGCTGTGGATCGTCAACCCGGCACCGGACGACGGTCCGCTCAGCTCGATACGCCTTGCGCTGACGGAAATACCGGCGGAAACAGGCTTCCTGCTCTGGCCGGTCGACCATCCGCTCGTGGCCGTTTCCACGCTCACAGCGCTTCTTGGGACGATCGGGGCCGAGTCCGGCAGGATCGTCGCGCCCTCGGATGGTGAACGGCGCGGCCACCCAAGCTATTTTCCGGCCTGGGCCCGCGAAGAACTGCTCTCGGGCCCTCTCGACGCCGGCGCGAAACGCGTGCTGCAGAGTCACCCGGACCGGATCACCCACGTTCTGACGGACGATCCCTGGATCAAACGTAATCTCAACACCCCGGAACTCCTTGCAGAAGCGGAAAAAGAGTTGGCCTTGTCCGGGAGATAGAAGACCCGACCTGCACGATGCAGGAAGTGGGCCGGCGGCGCCCGGATGGCGCAGTTCAGCCGGACCCGACCTGCACGATGCAGGAAGTGGGCCGGCGGCGCCCGGATGGCGCAGTTCAAGCGGAGTCGACTCATTCCCTTCCGGCCAGAGAGAGTTTCATGGACGCTCCTTGGTGCTTGTGGTATATTCACGGCATCGCAAACTGCCGTATGTGCGTTCGCGCACCCGTGACCTTGGTTTCACCGTCCCGGGACGGAGCGCAGGTGATCGATAACAGCAAGACAGGAGAACGCCAATGACGGGTCCGACAACACCAACCGCTCTTCCGAAATGTTTTGGCACGGATTATTTCGGCAAATGGAACCAGACGGGCATGACGTATGATTCGATGAAGATCGACAAGCCCGACCAGCAGCAGAAGTGTTGTGACTGTCAACTGTTCGAGCGCTGCTACATGGTCAACGAGATCAAGCTGGCCCGGATTCGCCGCTGATCAGCCGGAATACGAGCAACCGAGGAGATCGAGATGCGAGCCTATGACGTCATCAAGCGCAAGCGCGACGGAAAGAAACTGACCGCCGAGGAAGTGAAATTCGTCGTCGACGGTTTTGTGAACGGGAGCCTGCCGGACTACCAGATGTCCGCGTTCCTGATGGCCGTTTTCTTCAAGGGGATGGACGAGCAGGAAACCTTCTGGCTCACCGATTCCATGCGGCTGAGCGGCGATCTCATCGGGCTCGAGGGCATCGAGGGCTTCACGGTCGACAAGCACTCGACCGGCGGCGTGGGCGACAAGACCAGCCTCGTGCTGGGTCCCGTGCTGGCCGCGCTCGGCCTCAAGGTCGCCAAGATGTCGGGGCGGGGTCTCGGCCACACCGGCGGCACGATCGACAAGCTCGAATCGATCAAGGGCTTCAGCTGCGACCTGCCTTCGCAGCGATTCATCGACGCCGTGAATAAAATAGGCGTAGCTATCGTCGGCCAGACGGGCAACCTCGTGCCGGCCGACAAGAAAATCTATGCCCTTCGCGACGTCACGGCGACCGTCGATTCGATCCCGCTGATCGCGGCCTCGATCATGTCGAAGAAGCTCGCCGTGGCCAACCAGGGCCTCGTGCTCGACGTCAAGGTCGGCAGCGGCGCATTCATGAAGACGTTGCCCGACGCGCGCGAACTGGCGAAGACGATGGTCAAGATCGGCAAACAGGCCGGCCGCAAGGTCGCGGCGGTGCTGTCCAACATGGACGAACCGCTCGGCCGCATGATCGGGAACGCCCTCGAAGTGAAGGAAGCGATCGACACCCTGCGCGGGAAGGGGCCCGCCGACCTGGTCGAACTGGTCAAGGCCCTGGCGCGCGAGGCGCTGCTCATGGCTCCCGGCTCGAAGCTGACGCAGGCGGAAGCCGGAGCGAAGGTTGCCGACGTTCTCTCATCGGGCGCGGCGTTCGCCAAGTTCGTCGAGATGGTGAAGATGCAGGGCGGCGACGCCTCGCTGATCGAGCATCCCGAGAAGCTGCCGACCGCAAAGAAGATCGTCCCGCTCGCCTCGGACCGCGACGGCCATGTCGCCGCGATCGAGTGCGAGGAGATCGGTCTCGCGGCGATGATGCTCGGCGCGGGTCGCGAAACCAAGGAGTCGAAGATCGACATGGCGGTCGGCCTCGAACTGGTCAAGCATGTCGGCGACAGCGTCAAAAAGGGCGAGCCACTCGCCCAGGTCCACATCGACCCCGATCGCGACAACACGAAAGCGCTCGAGCGGCTCCGCGCCGCGTTCCGCCTCGAATCGAAGCCGGTCCAGCCGCAGTCACTGGTTCTCGACATCGTTTCCTGACGTTTCTTGAAGGCCGTTTTCAAACAAGGCATGATCCACAGCCCGATCCACGACGACTCGATCCGCTGCCAGATGGAGGAGCAGGAGGCCCGGACCCTCGGTCCGCGCGCCTGTCTCGCCCGCAACAGCCGCGGACGCGCCGTTCCGGAACAGGAGTGCTTCATGCGGACCTGCTTCCAGCGGGATACCGATCGGATCATCCACAGCGAGTCGTTCCGCCGGCTCAAGCACAAGACGCAGGTATTTCTTTCTCCCACGAACGACCATTTCCGGACCCGCCTGACACACACGCTCGAGGTCGTCGGCATCGCGCGCAGCATTGCTCGCGGCCTGCGTCTCAACGAGAATCTGACCGAGGCGATCGCGTTCGGCCACGACCTCGGCCACACCCCCTTCGGCCACGCGGGCGAACAGGTGCTGGCAGAGATCAGCGAGACCGGCTTTCACCATGCATCGCACAGCGTGCGTGTGGTGACCGTTCTCGAGAAGAACGGCGCGGGTCTGAACCTGACGGCGGAAGTCGTCGACGGCATCGGCAAACACAGCAAGGGGCGCAAGGGTTCCCTCGTCCTCAACGGCCCTGAGGCCCCACTCACCCTGGAGGCGCAGATCGTCCGTCTTTCGGATCTCGTTGCATATATAAACCATGATATAGACGACGCGATCCGCGCCGGAGTCATCCGGAGCGAAGACCTTCCGCCGGACCCCGTCAATCTCCTCGGAGAACGTCATTCGGTCCGCATTCACACGATGGTGAAGGATATCATCGCGTCGAGCGCCGACACCGAGGGCATCACCATGAGTCCGGTCGTCGCCGATGCCACCGAACAGCTCCGCGAGTTTCTCTACTCGAAGGTGTATCCCCGCCCCGGCATCGATTCCGCCGTCGAGAAGTCCAAGGAGCTGCTCAGACAGATGGCGCACTGGTTCCTGTCGCATCCCGAGGATCTCCATGCGCGGCTCAAGCACCAGCCGCCGGCCAATCAGTCCCTGAAACGGACGCTCGTAGATTATCTGGCCGGCATGACCGACGAGTATGCGATCAGCCTCTTCCAGGACCTGTTCGTTCCGCATTTCCAGCTCGACACGAGTCTTGCGCCTTCCGGCGACAAAGTGATCGGCCGACCATGAAGAACTTTTCCATCAGCCGGAAGATCCTCGGAGGATTTCTCTTCATCCTCGTCATCTTCATCGCCGTCGTATTTTCCTCGGGCTTTCTTCTCCAGCGGTTGCGCAATATAGTCGACCAGTTGCAGGGCGGTCAGATCCCCGTCATGGCGAAGACCCAGGAGTGGACGGGCGACGTGGTCGTCGCCGGGCTGGCCTTTCTGCAGATCGGGCACACGGGCCAGGACCCGGAAATGGTGAAGACGTTCAAGGATGCTCGCGAGCGGGCGGTACAAGGGGCGGACGCGATCAGGGATCTCGTTTCGCAGAAGCTCGACAGCTCCGCCGGGCCGGTTCTGGTCTTCACCGAAGAGGCTTTCAAAAGCATGTCGCAGGTATTCGAGCTTGCGGATGCCATGTTCCAGGAGCCCCTCCCCCTGGCCCCAGCCAGCTTCACCGCTGTTTCCTTCGCCGTTCGCGAGCAGCTCGAAGCGGTCCAGGTCTCGACGAAAAAAATCGGCGACTATTTCGGCGTAACCGAAGCAAGCCGGGTCAAGCTCGAACTGAAAACCGTCTTCGCGGCTCTCGATTGGCTGAAATGGATCCTTCCCGCCTTCATCATCCTGTTCGCCGTCGGGTTCACGTGGTTTATATCTACCGGTATATCAGTCCCGCTCGAGCGCATCATCAAGGCGATGGGAGAAGCGGAGCAGGGCATGCTCGAAACACGTCTCGACATCAACACACGCGACGAGTTCCAGCGGCTCGCCGAGAGTTTCAATCGCATGCTGGGCGGCATCTGTCACATGATCTCGAAGGTTCTCAGCACCAGCAACGATCTTGCGACCAGTTCGCAACAGCTGAGTTCGGCCTCCGTCGAATCGGCGGCCACGCTGCTCGACATTTCCAAGAACGTGAACGAGATCAACACGTCGGCCGTCGAGGTCGCCGGGAATCTCGAAACGACGTCGACCTCGGTCGAGCATTTCGCCCTTTCGGCGCAGCAGGTCGCCCAGCTCGCCGAGACGGCCGTCATCTCGGCCAACACCACCTCTGAAGCGGCCGAAAAAGGCGGTGGCACGGTGAAGAAGTCCGTCGAGATGATCGGACGCGTCAAGGAGTCCGTCGATGTCGCAACCCAGGTCATCCTCGATCTGAACACGGCATCTCAGCAGATCAACGAGATCGTGAACACGATCACGGCGATCGCAAGCCAGACGAACCTGCTGGCCCTGAACGCCGCGATCGAAGCTGCCCGCGCCGGCGAGCAGGGCAAAGGCTTCACTGTCGTCGCCGAAGAGGTCCGGAAACTGGCCGAGGAGTCGGCTGAAGCCGCCGAGGCCATCGGAACACGGATCGAGAATATCCTGAACAAGACGCAGAATGCCGCCGATTCGATGCAGATGGGACGAAGCCGTGTCGACGAAGGGATCAAGGTCATCCGGGACGTGAGCCTGAGCCTTGACAATATCATCGACAATATCAACGACGTGAACCGGAAGATTCGCGACATCAGCAAGATTTCAGCCGAACAGTCCCAGAACTCCGTCCTGATGAGCCGGACTGTCGAGGACATCACCAAGCTGACGAAAGCGACGTCGGAACGCACCGGCATCGTCGCGACATCCGTCGAACAGCAGACGACGACCGTCTCTCAGATTTCGAGTTCGACCGAGGACCTGGCGCGTCTCGCGGATGAGCTCCACTCGCTGGTCTCGCGGTTCACTATCACCACGAAGCGTTGAGCCGGAGCGAAAGTTGGGAGCCGGCTTACTGGAAGCCGCAGGACCACATCAGGGCAGGGAAAACGAGTGCCCAGGCGGCGAGCAGGCAAATGGCCGCCGCGACGCGCTTCCCGAAAGGCTGGAGGGCGGACTCGGAGATGGTCCAGTAGTAGGCGGCCCAGGCGAGTGCGCCGGAGAGGGCCAGACCTGTCAGGTCCCACAGGGCGCCGTACGCGAGCCAGCGCATCAGGGAGTTGAGGAACGCCCCGCACAGATACACCGTGACGAGCAGACAGATCCAGCCGCCAGCCCACATTTCATCGTATCCGCGCGCATCGCCGGGCCTCGTTGCAGAGGCCTCTGCGGCCGGCGAAGGAATTGAAACCGTCGATTCAACGGAAGATTGCATCATGGGGAAGAGTATACCGGCTTTTTCGCCAGTCTTCAAGCCGGCCGCACGGCGTTCGATGTTTGCGCGGGCAGAACGGATCGACTATAATACCTCCCGTAACCGACAAGGGGAGATCATGGCAGACCGAAACGCGACATACGCCCAGCGCTATTACGAGGCCGCGATGGATCATTTCGAACGCGGCCGCTACGACAAGGCGCTCGAGCACATCGAAAAAGCCATCGCGGCGCAGCCCAAGAACGCCGATTTTCACTCGACCAAAGGCGTGTTTCACCACAAGATGAACAATCTCACGGGTGCGATCGATGCCTATCGAAAAGCGATCGAACTCGAGCCGAAGCACGCGTTTTCACGATTCAATCTCGGCCTGATCTTCATGAAGATCGGGCGCGTGCAGGAAGCGATTCACGAATGGGACGCCGTCATCCGGGCGAATCCGCGGGACGTCGACGCCATCTTCAACATCGCCGTCGCGCTCGCCCAGATCGGCCGCCGCCGCGAGTCCATTCCGTTTTACGAAAAAGTCCTCCAGTTGAATCCGTCGCATGCCCAGGCCCATCAGAACCTCGGGATCATCTACCGCGACGAGCGGCAGTTCGCCAAGGCCAAACAGCATCTTCTCAAGCTGGGAGAGCTCGATTCAACGTATTCCGAAGTCGTCGATATAGAAGTGCGTCGCTGCGAGGAACAGGAGTTCCTCTTGAAGATTTCCTCCGCTGACCAGCCACAGATCGCCCGCGAGGTCGCCAAACGCGTGACGGAGTATCCGTCCGACATTCTCGCCGCTGCCCTCACGGCCATGATCGACGGCGATTTCGCCCAGGCCCTCTCGCTCGCGGACAAGGTGCTGTCCGTCGTTCCGGGCGAACTGCAGGCGCAGATCGTCAAGGGGCAGGCCCTCGGTTTCCTCGGACAGAGCGATGAAGCGATCGCTCTCTTCACCTCGGTCATCGCGGAACATCCCGATTCGGCCGAAGCATCATTCCAGCTCGGGAACCTCTACCTGACGCTTGACCGGCTCAAAGACGCCCTCGGAGCCTTCGAACGGGTCAGACGGATCGAACCGTCCTTCCCTTCAATAGATGAGAATATTCAATCTCTGAAGGCCCGGCTGGGAATGTATTCCGGGGAACCGGAGAACAAATCATGAGCTTTTCCCGGTTTTTCTCGTTCGGCATACGTCTGAAACTGACCCTGATCGTCCTGCTGACAGCCCTTGTTCCGGTCGGGTTCCTCGGCATGCAGGCGTTCAACGAGCAGAAGCGCGTGATCACCGAGGAAGTGACACGAAGCCATCGGGAGGTTTCGAACGTTCTCGCCCACGGGATTTATGAGAATCTCGAGTATACGAGGCGTCTCCTGACGTCGATCTCCGATCTCGACACGATCAAGAACCTCCGTCCCGTCGAAGCCGGCGATTTCTTCGCGGCGCTCGTGAAATACTACCCATTCTTCAAGCTGATCTACCTGGTCGACTCGGACAAGAAGATCATCGCCACGACGAATCAGGGTGCCGCGCTTCCTGGCGACTGGCGGTTCACCAATGTCATCAAGCGCACCTACCAGGGTTCCCTCTCGGACGTCTACACGTCGCCGGAAGGAAACCCCTGCATGACGCTCGAAGCCGTTATCAAGAGCCAGGAAAAGGGCGTCATCGGCGTTCTCATCGCCGAAGTCGACCTGATCTACATCAAGGACCTGCTCAAAAGCGCGCTCAAGCTCTCGAAGTCACAGGGCCTTGTTCTCGACGAAGCCGGCGCCGTCATCGCCCGCTCGTCGGACGATGTGAAAACGCTTGCCATTTCCGCGACCGAGGCTGTCGACAACGACGTCTCCGGCGTTCGCGCCATCGGGAACGAGCGCTACCTGATCACGGCCATCTCCCTGAAGAAATTCGACTTCTACCAAGCCCCGAACTGGACCATCATTCTCCAGATCCCCGAGGGGGAAGCATTCAAGGCCGCCTACGAGCTCCGCGAGCGCATCATCCGGCTTCTCATGTTGACCGCATTCGCGGCTCTCATACTGGCGGTTCTGCTCGCGAACTCGTTCGTGGCGCCCCTGCTCAACCTCATCGAAGGCGCCAGACACATCGGTCGGGGCGATTTCGATCATTCGATCACGCCGAACTCCCAGGACGAGATCGGGGAACTGACCTCGACATTCGACGAGATGCGGGTGAACCTGCGCCAGACCAAGGCGGACCTCGACTACCGCATCACTCAGCTGTCCACGCTCTACGAGGTCGGAAAGGCCATCAGCTCGATTCTCGACTTCACCCAGCTCCAGCACATGATTCTCGAGACGGTCGTCCGCGTCATCAAGGCGGAAAAGGGCTCGCTCATGCTCGTGGACGACGCCGAGAAAACTCTGTCGATCGGCGTCGCCATTGGTCTTGCCGAAGACGTGCAGAAAGAGACCCGCATCGGCATTGGCGAGCCGGTCGCCGGCTGGGTTGTGGAGTCCGGCCAGCCATTGTTCGTCGAGGATGTCGAGAGCGACCACACGTTTCTCGCCATCAAGAAAGGTGCCATCCAGCGCGGCACGCTCATGTCGGTGCCGCTCAAAGCGAAGGACAAGCTGCTCGGCGTTCTGAACGTGTCTCGGTCGATTCCTCACAGCTTCAGCAAGAAGGATTTCGAGCTGTTTCTGAACCTGTCGAACCAGGCCGCTATCGCGATCGAAAACGCCCGGCTGTACCGCTATGCGGTCACCGACGAGATGACCAGATTATATAACCACAGATATTTTCAACAGCGCCTCGACGAGGAACTCCAGCGTGCAGACCGTTATGAGAGCCGCGTTTCGCTCATCATTCTCGACGTCGACCATTTCAAGAAGTTCAACGACACCTATGGCCACCCCGAGGGCGATCGGGTGCTCAAGACCGTCGCCCGGCTTCTCGAGAAGAGCGTGCGCGAGGTCGACATCCCGGCGCGGTATGGCGGCGAGGAGTTCGTCGTCATCTGTCCCGAGAAAGATGGGGAAGGCGCCATGACCCCGGCGAACCGCATCAGAACCGCAATCGAGGAGTTCGATTTCCGCATCGCCGGCCAGCACGTCCCGATCACGGTCTCGCTCGGCGTCGCCAGTTATCCGGACCACGCCAGAACGAAGGGCGAACTGGTCATCTGCTCCGACACGGCTCTCTACTACTCGAAAGAGACGGGACGAAACCGAGCCACGTTGTACAGCGCGGGCATGAAGAGCGATGAGATGCTCGAAAAAAAGAAAAAGAAAAAAGAGGAAAAGGATCGCGAAAAGGGATGATGACGAATCTGAGTGTTGACGACCTGTTCGCCATGGCCATCGAGTTCGAGCGAAACGGCGTCGCGTTCTACACCCGGGCAGCCGCATCGGCGGCAGGCCGCCCCCATGCCGCTCTTCTGCTGAGACTGGCTGCGATGGAGCAGATGCACGAAAAGCGTTTCGCCGCTCTCCGTCGGACACTGTCGGAAGAAACCGCTTCGGCCGCTCCCTTCGAGCCGCCGGAGGAGAAAGCCCTATATCTCAAGGCGATGGCCGACACGCGCGTGTTTCCGGTTTCCGGTCCGATTCCCGAAGAGCTTGCAAACGCGAACGGCCTCGCCGATGCGCTCAGATACGCCATCGACCGCGAAAAGGATTCGGTCGTTTTCTACTCGACGATGCAGGAATTCGTTCCGCTCCATCAAGGCAGAGAGCAGATTCAGGCCATCATCGCCGAGGAACTCGGCCACGTGCATCTCCTGACCGCCGAACTGGCGAAACTCACGACGGGGGGTGCCTGAGATGGAGTCAGGAACGGGGGCCGGCAAGCCGTTTTCCGCCAGTCTGTCGTCGGCTGAATTCGACGTCTGGCTGGATAAGCTCTCCGCGAGTCACGAGCTTCTCGGGCCGGTACGGCGTCCAGGCCGCGGCCGTTTCTCCGGAACAGATATCGTCCGATATGGAACAATCCGAAAAGCTGACGATATCGTCTGGAACCGCAAATCGGACGCGTCCCCGAAGGAAGCCGTGTTTCCGCCTTCCGAAACGATGCTGGAGTTTTCCGGAGACGAGATGCGCCTGCCGTCCCCGCCCTTCGACCGGCCGGCGCTCGTGTTTCTCCGCGCATGCGACATTCACGGCATCGACCGTCTCGACGCGATCTTTCTCGTCAACGGCCCTCACGCGGATCCCTATTACCTCCGCCGCCGCGAGCGGGTGAGGTTCGTTCTCCTGGAGTGCCTGAAGCCCTTCGAAAACTGCTTCTGCAAAGCCATGGGAACGAACAGGACGGATGCCTGGCATGCGGCGGCGCGCCTGGAGGCGGATGGTTCGTTCACTCTCGCAGTGCGCCCCGACGATCTTCGCACCGCCATTCCCGGCTCCGCCCGGCCAATGGAGTATGAGCCGCGCGGGGTCGAGAACGACGCCGTCGCCGTTCGCCTTCCCGATCCGGAGCGTCTCGAAAAGGCAGTCAGGGAACGTGACTTTTTCCATCACGAGCTATGGAATCAATATCATACGCGATGTATCGCATGCGGCAGATGCAATACGAACTGTGTCACCTGTTCCTGCTTCGCGGTCCAGGACGTGGCGTTTTCGGAAGACGAACGGCTGGGTGAGCGGCGACGGGTCTGGACGGGATGCCATCTCGACCGGTTCGCCGATATGGCCGGTGGTCACCGGCTCCGCGAGAAGTATGGAGACCGGATGCGCTTCCGGGTGATGCACAAGATCCATGATTTCAAGCGGCGCCTGGGAAGACCGATGTGCGTCGGCTGCGGTCGCTGCGACGACCAGTGTCCGCAATACATTTCGTTTTCGACCTGCATCAACCGGGTGACCGACGCCGTATCTCAGGAACCGCAGTCATGAACACACGAACCTGGCTTCCCCGCCCCGTCCGGGTCCTCGACGTGCATCGGCAGAACGCGACGGACGTGACGCTGTTCTTCGAAAACACATCTGACGCGCCTCAGCCGGGCCAGTTTTTCGAGGTCTCCCTCCCCCGCATCGGCGAGGCGCCGATCTCGGTCAGCGACTTCGCGGCCGGCCATATCGAAATGACGGTCCGGTCCGTGGGTCCCCTGACGGCCGCCCTTTGCGCCAAACAGCCGGGCGATGTCATCCACGTCCGCGGGCCTTACGGGCGCGGTTTTCCTCTCGATCTCCTCCGGAGCGGGCCGCTCGTCATTGCCGCGGGTGGAACCGGCACGGCGCCGGTCAAAAGCCTCATCCGGCTCATGTCCGCCGATCCCGCCACCGCTTCGCGGCTTCATGTTCTGCTTGGCTTCCGCAGTCCCGCCGACCTTCTGTTCCGTGAAGAACTCGCTTCCTGGGCCGGTCTCACGAACCTCCAGGTGACAGTGGACCGCGGAGATGCCGGCTGGACCGGCCATACCGGTGTGATCACGTCGCTGATCCCGGCCCT
>JAKJFL010000025.1:0-13630 GCA_022704935.1 Candidatus Rifleibacteriota bacterium | reverse complement strand
TCGACGTGGACCAGCCAGTCGGCAATCAGGTGATATCGCCAGTCGGGGCGTGGTTCGTAGCCGAATATTTTCGCCGCGCGCTCTGAGGCGATATAATATCCGGAACCATCCATCGGAATCGTCCAGTGGCCTGCTTTCGTCAGTTCGAGGGCATTTTCCGCGAGGAAGCCGGTCCGCAAGAGTTTTTCCCGGGCCTCACGGATCTCGGTGAAGTCGTAGAACCAGTTCAGCCGCTGGCGGACACCCACCACCTCGATGAACTGAGCGTTCAGAAGCACCCAGATGACGCGGCCGTCGGGGCGGCGAAACGCCGTTTCCCTGTCACGCAGAATGCCCGTGCGTTCGAGCTCTTCTTTGATCGCGAGCTTGTCATCGGTATCGGCCAGGTAGAATGTGCAGGAACGCGCCATCAACTCCTCGTGAGAAACCCCGAACAGTTCGGCGAGGCGCCGATTACTGAAGATCTGGCGGCCGGCGGGATCGAGAATAGACACTCCGACGGGGCTCTCCTCGAGAATCACCCTGAGCTGATCGATCTCGACCCTTCTTGGAACATTCCGGTCCGTCATCTCATCACACCTCTCTCATACCAGCTCGAATCCGGTGATCCATCGTCTTCCCAATACCCTGTTTTCAGGATACCCCCCCTTAGTGTTCTGCGGCAATCGATTCCCGAACACGACAGGGTGTTTTCGTGTATAGTGAGAACGCCGTCTCATGACGACAGTTCATAAAAGTATATATGACACTATGGGAGATATCAATGAGCATGAGAACCCCTTTTCACTTCTTCGTACCGACCGTCATTGCAATCGCCCTGGGCGGAGCCGCCTGGGCCGCCGACCTTCAGGCTACGATCACGACCACCCAGGGCAAGACCATCAACGTCACGGCGATCAGCCCCGACGGCCGGATCGAGTACACGCCCGCCGGCGGCAAGAAAACAACGATTCCCTTCAAAGACATCAAAAATATCGATTGGGATAAGGGCACCCGCATTCACACGGTGACCACCAACGACGGGAAAACCCTGCGACTCGAGCGCGCCTGGATCTTCGCGGGACGGGGTGCCTACCTCGAATTCACCGGCACCGACAAGGAAACGGGCGAGGACGCGAACGGCACCATCACGGGAAGCGACATCGCCGGCATCGAGTTCGCGGGCGCAGCTCCCGAGACCGTCCAGACCCCGGCGACGCCGGTACCGGCTGAACCTGCGGCGGAACCAGCGGCCCCGGTTGCTCCGGCCGCCGCTGCCGAGCCTGCCTCTCAGGTTCCCGGGGCCAACGCCGGTCCGTCAAAGCGGCTGTCGACAAATAATATCGAGTATATGAAGGACGCGATCGCCGGGTTCGAAAAGGCCTTTCCCGGGCTCGTCTCCGAGTATGACGCGGCGAAAGCCGCCGGAACCCTGTCGGCTGACGAAAAAGACCCACGCACGGACGAGATGGAGCTGAAGGAAGTCCTGATCCTGCAGAAGGCGCACAAACTTTTCCATGAGATGGTGGAGTATTATGCAGCCGCCCTGAAGGACGGCTGGGAAGTATCGGACGCGGAACTGGCGCCGTATACCGACAAACTAGTCGCCATCCTTTCCCAGCTCGGGAAGATCGGGTACCGGAGCTGCTTCGGTCCGCGTGATGCCGCCTGTGACAATCTTGAAAACATGGACCGAGCCTGGCTCAAGGCTCATAAAGCGATGCTGTTGACGACCGCGCGCGGCAACGCCAAGGCAGGCCAGGAGCTGATGGAGGAAGTGGACAGAACGGCCGCGCAGATCGCGAAGACGTT
Organism: Candidatus Rifleibacteriota bacterium; assembly: GCA_022704935.1. Lineage (GTDB taxonomy): Bacteria > Muiribacteriota > Ozemobacteria > Ozemobacterales > Ozemobacteraceae > MWAR01. The sequence continues at coordinate 11,839 of JAKJFL010000025.1, read as the reverse complement.
CGAAAGCGCCGGCCAGGCTGATCATCCCGCTCTCAAGCGGTTTCAGGAGAATATTGCACGGCTGAAGAAGGCATGCGAAGCCGGTTTTGCCGCGGCCGGGAAGGCAAAAGACACGGTCCTCGCTGCCTGGGAAGCCCTCCGGACCGAGCGGGAACGTCTCCAGAACACCACCTACAAGATCGAAAACGGCCAGATGCACCCGAACACCTGGTCGGCGTTCATCGAAGAACTAGAGAAGTTCGAAAAAACGGAATCGGCCGTCGTGAAGGAAAAGATCGAGTATCTCGGCAAGACCTGCGGCGCCGACACGGACGCCCTCGAATCGGCCATGGAAAAGCTTCTCGGGAAAAACCCCTCCGGTTGGGACTGGAGCGCCGAGGTCAAGCATTTTGATAAAATATTTAACACTATTCCAGCCCTGCGCAAGGACACGGCGGAAGCCATAGCCGAGCAGGCGAAACAGAATCTCGGCATGATGAGCGCCTTCGACGAAGCCATACGCGCGCAGAAATTCGACGAACTGAAAAGCCTCGTCCAGCTCGGCCTGCGCTACGACCCGCATAACGCCGCTCTGATCGATCTCACGACGAAGGTCGATGAAGCCGCGGCCGGAGATGCTGCCGCCATCGAGAAGCAGATCGCCGAACGCCAGTGGCCCGGCAACCACAAGGACTTCGCCGGCCCCGGCACACCGGAGGAGCTGACGAAAGCCGCCATCGACTACTTCAACTCCACCTGCAAACCGACCGAAAAGGCACTAGCCGCCTGCATCGTCGAGCCCGACTGGTATTGTTTCAAGCGCAATATCTTCGGCCAGCCCGTGCAGTGGGCACTGACCTTCTGGGTGGCCGTCGACGTCGAGGGCGAGACCACTCCCGACGTCGTTTATGCCTGGAGCATCTCGTTCCTGACCGACGAGAACGTCGGCGTCGCGAAGGCCCCGCCATTCAAGTGGGCCGCCTTCAACTTCAAGCAGAAGATGAAGCGTGCCAACGTCCCCGGCCTGAAATGACCTGAAACGTCTCTAACCAACCGGCCTCGGGCGGCCAGTCGCGCCCGGGGCCGGTCTATTTATATAGCAGCGTATACTTTGTAGCCGCCCTTGTGGGTGACGGCGAGCAGCTTTTTCTTTTCGAGGCTCTGAAGGCATGCCTGGATTTTCGTTTCGCCGGCGATACGGAACCTGCCGGCGATTTTTGATTTCGTCTTTGGGCTCCGGCAGTAGTCGAGGATCTCTTTCGAGAGTGTGTCGAGCGGCGAAGGCAGGGGTTTTCGGGGGAAAACGAAGGTGCTGCCGAGGTTGCCGCCGTTGAGATGTTCGCCGTTTTCGAAGGCGAGATACTCCTCGTGGCCGGCGAGGAAACTCCGGAGCCGTGTCCGGATCTTCCCGCCCTCGCCGGAGGAGCCGTATCCATGGATGACGAGAATGCGGCCGTAATCGCCGCCGCGCAGCCGGTCGTTGTAATACTCGATGAATACGTCGATGGCTTCGGCCACCAGGAGCCCGTGCAGATCGATTTCGTTGTCCATGCTATGTTTCAAAGTATAATGAAAAAGAGAAACACTCTTCAAGCATGAACAACAACGCACCGCAGAGTCACTGAGACACAGAGTCAGAACGAACGCGAGCATGCAACCGGCCTCTCCCCGAGATGCTTTGTGTCTCGGTGCTTTTGTGGTGAAACGTTCTCTGTGCCTCTGTGACTCTGTGGTGAAGCGGTCTTTGTGTCTCAGTCGTGAAACGTTCCTTGATTACCGGAGAGGAGAGGAAAGTATGGCCGAAAAACGCCGTGTGAGCGGGGTGGTCGATCGAATCGAGGGAAGTGTCGTCGTCGTGCTCGTGAAAGACCCCAGGGATCCCGAGATGACGATCGAGGTCTACGTGCCCCGCAGCAAGATCAAGAAAGTCGAACTCGAAGAGGGCGACCGCGTCTCCGTGCTGGTCTGAATGCGCGCAGTCTCGGGCTTTCCCCCGTCAGATCATTTTTTCAATCCCAGAATGACAACCCCGAAAGCGACCAGGGCGATTCCCGTCCACTCGCGGAAACTGGGTCGTTCACCCAAAAAAACGGTTGCAAACACGGCGACAAGAACGAGGCTCAGCTTGTCGACGGGAGCCACTTTCGAGGCTTCACCACACTGCAGGGCCCGAAAATAGCACACCCATGATGCGCCGGTCGCAAGGCCGGAAAGAACGAGGAACAGCCAGTTTCTGGAAGTAAGAGCGGCTGGATTCTGCCATTTCCCTGTATAGAGGATGAAAGCAGACAAGACGATCAGGATGATGCCCGTTCGGATGAGCGTCGCAACATCCGAATCGATGCCTGCAATTCCTATTTTCGCGAAAATAGCGGTCAGAGCCGCGAAGACGGCGGAACCCAATGCCCACTGAAACCAGACGGGTGATGTTTCGATCATTGTCAGACCTCCTTGTTTCTGTCTCACAGTCGGTGTGCCGGGCAAAATGGCGCTAGATCAGATGCCGGCAGGTGCATTTCCTTTCACTTCGTTCGCGTGCTCGGGTGTCGTTGGATGGTCAGGTGCATGGAGCCACAGGTCGGCGGCTTTTTTCGTCGCAATCGCGCCCAGGGGGGCGGTCAGGAGGATGCTCAGCGTCGCGAGCGCCAGGATCGTCTCGCCCGGCCCGGTGGGCAGCCCGGCCATTTTCATGGCGGCCAGCGGCGCCGCGCCGATCGCTGCCTGAACGCTGGCCTTGGGAAGCCAGGAAGCGGCGAATACCAGGCGCTCGCCCATGGTGAACGAACTGCCGAGCTGGGCCACCCACACGCCCGCCGTTCTTGCTGCGACCCCGGCGAAAATGACGAGAACGCCGGTCAGGCCAGCGCTCCATGCGACATCGAGTTTGAATTCGGCCCCGACGACGGCGAACAGCAGGATTTCCGCGAAGACCCAGATTTTACTCAGCTTCGATGCTATTTCATGTGCTATTTTTTCCCGGCGGGTCAGTATGATGCTTCCGATCGCCATCGTTGCCAGGAGTCCCGAGAAAGGGGTTGCCGGTCCGACGGAACGTTCCAGATTCACGAGCAGCAACGCCAGCGCGAGAATGGCCAATCCGCGTTTTGTGGCTCTCGGGTTGAAATTTTCAAATATCTTGTACAGGAGCGCTCCCACGAGAAGCCCGAGGATGAGCCCGTTCAGCAGGGCCACGGGGATTTTCATGAACTGGCCGGCGAGGCTTGCGTCCGCATGGGCATACATCGATATGAATACGTTGCAGATCAGGATATTGATGATGTTGTCCAATGATGCGGCCGTCAGGATCAGTTGAGGGATGTTTCGCTCCGTCCCCCGCTTTTCCTCGATGCACCGGAGCATGAACGGGATGATGACCGCGGGCGAAACGGCCGGCAGGATGAACCCAAGCGCGAACGCCGAGTTCCAGGGAAGTTCGAGGGCGGCGTGGGCGACAAACGCCACCGTTCCTGCTTCGAGCAGGCTGGGGATGGTGGACAATGCCAGCAGGCGGAAGCCGAACTTCCTAAGCGTCTGCACATGGATCGAAAAACCGGCGCGCAGGAGAATGACGACGAGCGCGATCAACCGAAGGTCAGTACTGATGGCGAGGAGATTCGGGGTCAGCTGGTTCCCATACGACGGCCCCAGGAGAAAGCCGATGACAAGAATGCCGATGAAGCCGGGAAGCCTGATTTTCCGGGCTCCCCATTCGACCAGCAGCGACAGGATCAGGATTCTTGCAAGACTGAAAGCCACGACATGCCCCTTTTCACAGACAGTGTCCCCGAAACAAAAACTCCTGCCCACCGGTTTTCACACGAAAAACCGCTTGCAGGAGTCATCAGCTTCAGAAAAGCGTTTAAAGGGGAACTCCATCCCCTGGTTCGTACCGGGATCCTATCAGATTCTCAGATTTCAGCCAATACCTTTGAGCCGGTTTTCAGAAAGGAATCCACAGATGAAGAACACCTGAGAACCATCGTTTGGAATCGCCCGATTTCCGATGTGACCCGGAAACCCAAGGATAGGATGTATCACAAGGCTTTCTGGAAATCTCCGGCGATTGTTTCCGGGTCCTGTCCGGCGATGGCTGCCAGGAAGGGCCGGCCGTATTTCGCGAGCTTCTGGTCGCCGACGCCTTTGATGAGGCGCAGGGAATCGGGATCGGCGGGCTTGAGGGCCGCCATCGAGGTGAGCACCGAGTCGGGGAATACCATATACGGCGGAATACTTTGCTTTCGCGCCAGCAGGAGTCTGAGCTGGCGCAGTTTCTCGAACAGAGGAAGCGCATCGGCGTTTTCCGGATCTCCTCCAGCGGTTTCTCCCACGGCGATCGAGCCGGTGATCCCGCGGCGGCGCTTCCGGGAAGGCCGCGGCAGGCCGGGCTTGCCGAGACGCACCGTGCCGTTGCCCTTGCACAGTTCGAGACCGGCAGGCGTGACCTGGAGAAGCGGGTATTCCCCGTCGGTCACCGCGAGCAGGCCCTGGATGACGAGCTGGTCGATCCAGCCGCGCAGGATGGCCTCGGTGAACTCCTTCATCAGGCCGAAAACCCGCAGCGTGTCATGGCCGTTCGCGGAGATGCGCTCATCGGATTTGCCGAGCAGAACGCTGATGACGTAGTTTCCGCCGAACCGGCTGCCGGTGCGATAGACGGCGCTGATGATCTTCTGGGCCGTCACGAGAGCCTCTTCATCCGGCAGCGCCGTCGTCTCGCCCAGGCATACGTCGCACGCTCCACAGCCCTGTTCATTATCAATAACATTGGTTATATCTTTAATAATATTTTCGCCAGATTCCGCGGGAGGCGGATATGCCTTGCCGAAATGCTCGGCAAGCAGACGGTGGCGACAGACCGGAGAGACGGCGTATCGACCTATTTCCTTCAACTGGCGCTCGACGACGCGGCGGCGCTCCGGAGTCATCCCGTCGTCGCGAAACGAGAGGGCCCGGTGCGTCGCGAGATCTCCGGCCGAGAAGAACAGCACGCACTCGGCGGGCTCGCCGTCGCGGCCCGCGCGGCCCGACTCCTGCTGGTAGTGTTCGATCGATTTGGGCGTGTTCGCGTGGATGACATACCGCACGTTCGACCGGTCGATTCCCATACCGAACGCTATTGTTGCAACGACCACGTCGAGCCGCTCATGAACGAAATCGTCCTGCGTGCGCGACCGCACGGCGGCATCGAGACCGGCGTGATACGGCGCGCAAGAGACGCCCGCCTTCGCGAGGCTCTTCGCCAGCCGTTCGACCTCCTTGCGGGTCTGGGCATACACGATGCCGCCCTCCCGCGGATGGCTGCGGATCACGTCGAGCACCTGGCGTGCCTGGTCGTGCCGCGGAAAAGCGCGGTATGTCAGGTTCGGCCGGTCCGGGTGGCCGACCAGCGAGACCGGGCTCCGCAGGCCGAGCTGTGTGCTGATGTCGTCCTGCACGGCCGGCGTCGCCGTCGCGGTCAGCGCAAGCCTGGGGATCTCCGGGACGCTTTCCAGCAACGGTCTGAGCTGGCGGTATTCGGGCCGGAACTCGTGGCCCCAGTGCGAGACGCAGTGCGCCTCGTCGACGGCGACGAGGCCCAGGCAGGGCCGCACCGTCTCTAGCAAGCCGCCGGCGACGAGCCGTTCGGGGCTCGCATACAGAAGCTGAAGTGATCCGTCATGGATCGATGCATACACCGACTTCCGGATTTTCTCCGGCGTCTGCGAATGGAGCGCCCCGGCCTTCAGGCCGATCTCGCACGCGGCCGCCACCTGGTCGTCCATCAGGGCGATCAGCGGCGAGACGACGAGCGTCAGCCCGATACCGCATGCCGCCGGAAGCTGGTAACACAGGCTCTTTCCACCGCCAGTCGGCAGGATGACGAGAGCGTCCCGCCCGCCGAGCACGGCGGTGACGGCCTCGCGCTGCATCGGCCGGAACGAGGCGTAGCCCCACATCCGCTTCAGCACTTCGTCCGCGCTCTTGCGACATGCGGCGCCGGCTCTGTTTCCGAGTTCCATCGACGGGCCTTCAGACATCTGCATCATTTCCATCCTGTTTCAGAACCTCCCTCGAATCACGGCATATCGCCCGGAAATACTCATCTCATCCATATATCCGTCGAAATCCATGTTCGGGGAAAAAAGAGTTCGTTACTTTTCAGATCACGCGCCCAGAATGTCTCCCGGACGGGCAACCAGCAGCTTCGCGCCGCCTTCCCGAAGCTCGCTCTCTTCACGGAATCCCCAGAGGGCCCCGATCGGGAACATGCCTGCCGCCACCGCCGTCTTCATGTCGACCATCGTGTCGCCCAGATACATGAACAGCGCCGGGTCCAGCCCGGATTCCGCCGCGATGCGCAACGCGCCTGCCGGATCGGGTTTTCTCGGCATCCCCGCACCGGCGCCGTAGACGCGCTTGAAAGGCACGTCGGGGAAGTAGTGGCGGACCATCATGACGGTGAACTCATCGGGCTTGTTCGACAGGACCGACATCTCGATACCGCGGCTCTGCAGCCCTTCGAGAAGCTCGGGGATTCCCTCATACGGTTTGGTGAAATCGGCCCAGTGCCGGTCATACTCGGCATGCACTGCCCGGAACACCTCATCGATCGACCCGGGCGTGCGCCGGTCGACCGGAAGCGCCCGCTCGGCCAGCATCCGCATGCCGTCGCCGACGAAATACCGATAGGCGTCGCGCTGGTGTGAAGCGAAGCCGTACCGTGCGAGCACGCGATTGGTCGAGTCGGCGAGATCCGCCAACGTATCGAGCAACGTCCCGTCAAGATCGAAAACAATGCCGCAATATGGGGTGATATCCATAAGACTCGCATTGTACCACAGCCGAACATCCAACGCTTCCGGCCATCGGAAATCTTTTATTGAGTATTGCCGATCGAATTCCGGGGTAAGAAAAATCCCGCCGGAGGATCGGCGGGAACAAGGGGGAGAAAACAAACCGAATCTCAGTTGACGGGAATTTTGGTCCCCTCTTCATCTGCCGGCGCCGAAGTGTCGATGGGCAGCGTCACCGTCAGCACACCGTCGGCATACGAAGCCTTGGCCTTCGTTTCGAGAACCTTTCGCGGCAGCGCGAAAATCTGCGAAAACGATCCGTATGAGATTTCCTCGCGAAAGACCTTGTTGTCCTTGTCTTCTTTGTTCACGGATTTCCGTTCGGATCTGAGAATCAACGACTGATCCTTGATGCGAAGATCGATGGTGCTCTTGTCGTGGCCGGGGAGATCGATCGTCACGATGAGATTGTCATCTTTCTGGGTGATGTTCGATCTCGCCTGACGAACAGGAATCTGATCCTTCCCCAGACCGCCTCTGAAAGGCCCGGGGAACAACCCTGCATCCTCATCAAACCAGCTGGGCATCCGGCCGTGCCGCCCGAAGGGGCTCTGCATCATCTGGTCCATTTTCTGTTCCATGGACCGCATCATCTCCTCGAGAGACGAAGGGGGGCTGGCCAGCTCCTGAATGGTTTCCGCACCAGGTACGAGAGCATTGGATTCCGTCTTTTCCTGTTCCGCCGCCCAGACCATCAAGGGGAGAAGACAACCGACCGCAACCGCGATCAACCAGAATCGCCAGGAAACATATGCGCGTGACATACCTCTCTTCCTCCTTTCGGTTTACCTTCGTGGTGTTTTGCCTTTCTAGACACCCGCCACGGCAAAAGGTTCCCGAAAATGCGTAAAAGAGAAGCGGGTCCGTCCGTCACTCGGAAAGCATCTGCCCGACACGCGCGGCGATGCGATGTGCAATGCGTTCCCTGCCGGTTATCGGACCGTCGGCGCCATTCCGGTCGACCAGCCACGCGACGTGGTCACGGCCCTCGAACATCTCGAGATCGTTTGCCACGACCAGGTTCGAGCCGCTTCGCTCGAGCTGCGCCCGGGCAATGTCCAGCAGTTCGGCTTCGGAACGCCCGACGGTCAGCTTGAACGAGACGACCGCCAGATCAGGGTTTGCACTCCAGCTCCGCAGATGGTCCAGAAGCTTTGCGGTGGGTACCAGCAGCGGCAGCCACGGTTTGTCCGAGGGAAGTTTGCCCGCGATGGGAGGCGCTTTCTCCGCGAGGTTCATCAGCCGCCGCTCGACATCCGCCTCGTCCGCCGCCCCGGCGATATGCCGGAACAGGTCGGCGGGAGTCAGCGGCCGCGCCGACCGGTAATCCGAGACGGCCATAGCATGGACCACGGCCTTCACCTCGGGATCCGCACACGCCTTCCGCAGCGCCGCCTCGACCGAGGCGACCGTATCGACGGTGATGTCCGTGCAGACGGCACGCGGACGGACACTCCCGTGGCCGTGGATCCAGACCACGTCGAACCCTTGTTCCGCGAGGGCATCGACGATCGCGGCGCCCATGGCTCCGGTCGAGCAGTTGCTGATGACGCGCACGCGGTCCAGCGGCTCGCGCGTTCCGCCGGCTGTGACGACGATCTTACCCCGCACGGCCGCCGTCCAGCGCCTTTATTATTTCTTTCACTATTGTTTCCCGATCCGCCATCCGTCCGATGCCCTCGGTGTCGCAGGCGAGGGAGCCGGAAACCGGCCCGACCATCGCCACGCCGCGACTTTTCAGCAGTTCGACGTTCGCGCGGGTCGCGGGATTGTCCCACATGCCGTCGTTCATCGCCGGGCAGGCAATCACGGGTGCTCGCGAAGCCAGCACCGTCGCCGAGGCGAGGTCGTCGGCCAGCCCGTGCGCCATCTTCGCCAGGAAGTTCGCCGTGGCAGGGCACACCGCTACAAGCTCGCCCCACTTCGCGAACGAGATGTGCTCGAGCGGATCGAGGGGCCGGCGGTCCCCGAACATGTCCAGGCCGACCGGGTTGCCGGACAGTGTCTGGAAGGTGAGCGGGCCGACGAACGAGGTCGCCGCGGCCGTCATCACGACCCGCACCTCTTTGCCGGCCTTTTTCAGGCGGCGCACGACGTCGGCGCACTTGTATGCGGCAATTCCGCCCGTGACGACGATCAGAACGCGTTTTTTCATCCGCGGGCCCCCTCGACAATACGGTTGTTCCCGTCGACCAGGACGATCTTCGGTCTGTATGCCGCCGCTTCCTCAGACGTCATGCCGGCGTAGGCCACGATGATGATCTTGTCGTTCGGCATCACGAGCCGCGCCGCCGCCCCGTTCAGACACACCGTGCCCGAGCCGGCCTCGCCCCTGATGACGTAGGTCGTGAACCTGGCGCCGTTGTTGATATCGAGAACATCGACCTGCTCGTATTCCAGGAACCCGGCGGCCTTCATGAGATCTTCATCGAGCGTGATGCTTCCGACGTAATCGAGGCACGCCCCGGTTACGGTCGCGCGGTGAATTTTTCCCTTGAGCATCGTGAGCATCATCGCTTCGCCTCCGGGACGACCACCTGCATGTTGTCGATCAGACGCGCCTTGCCGAAACGAGCCGCCACCAACAGAAGGATGTCGCCCGACAGTTTTTCTGGCCTGGCAAGCGTCGCACTGTCGACGGCCGATGCGTAATCGAGTTCGGCGATCTTCAATGCTTCGATGCGGCAGGCCATGAACGTCTCAACGTTGCCGGGATCGCACTCGCCAGTTTCGATGAGCGATTTCGCGTCACATAATATTCGATATAATTCAGGGGCGGTTTTTCGCTCCTCTGGCGTCAGATAGACGTTCCGCGAACTCATCGCCAGCCCGTCGACCTCGCGGACGATCGGGCAGCCGATGATTTCGGTCTCGAGGAAGAGATCGGCCGCCATCCGCCTGATGACGCGCAACTGCTGGGCATCTTTCTCGCCGAAGTAGGCACGGTCAGGTTTCACGAGATTCAGCAGCTTCAGCACGATCGTCGCCACGCCGGTGAAATGCCCCGGCCGGGAACGGCTGCACAGGCCTTCGGTGATGCTTCCGTTCACCGTGACCCGCGTCATCTCGCCCGCCGGATACATCACCGCGTCGTCGGGAAAGAAGACGATGTCACAGCCGGCCGAAGCCAGCTTGGCGATGTCTCCCTCGAGGTCGCGCGGATATTTCGAGAGGTCTTCCGTCGGGCCGAACTGCGTCGGGTTGACGTAGATCGAGGCGACGACCGTCGCGCACCCGGCGCGGGCCCGCTCGACCAGCGAAACATGGCCGGCATGCAGGGCTCCCATCGTGGGGACGAAGCCCACCGGGCCGTTCACCCTCCGGGCCGCCAGTGCCGCTTTCAGCTCCGGGATGGTGCGCGCCCTCACGGGCGTAGCCGCCGCACCCGTCGATACCGGCAAGCCGTTTCCGGAAGTTGCGTAGATCGCGCCGGCCGCGGCGTCCATCGCCGCATAGACGTTCTTCGCGGATGGAAACTCCCTGCGGCGCACGTCGGCGGCATATCGTTTCACCGCCGAAACGACCTGCGGATACATCTCGGCATACCTCCGAACGAACCGCTGAAGCGGCATGCCCGGGTCGACCATGCCGAGAATGTCATGGATGACGATAATCTGGCCGTCGGTGAATCTGCCCGCCCCGATGCCGACGGTCGGCGCCCGGACGGCCTTCGTGATCTCGGCACCGAGCTTCTCGGGAACGCATTCGAGGACGATGGCGGCCACACCGAGTTCGTCGAGAATCCGCGCGTCTTCCATCACTCCATCGGCTTCTTCCCGTGACGAGCCGGTGACGCGATAGGTTCCGAGCTGAAGGATCTTCTGTGGGCTCAGCCCGATATGTCCGACGACGGGAACGCCGTTGTCGACGAGCGCCCGGATGTGCTCGGCGATCTTCCTTCCGCCTTCGCACTTGACCGCCTGCGCGCCGGCAAGAAGCAGCGCGTGCGCGTGTTGTATCGTTTCCGATATTGTAACCCCGTAGCTGAGAAACGGCATGTCGGCGACGACCGGAGCGCGGGGCTTCGCCTGCGCGACCGCGCGGACGTGGTGCGTCATGTCCTCCATGCTCACGCGGGTGGTGGTCTCGTAGCCAAGAACGGCCATTCCGACCGAGTCTCCGACCAGGATCATGTCGACGCCGGCCGCGTCTATGGCCTGCGTGGTGGGGGTATCGTATGACGTGATCGCCGCGATCGGCTGACCGGAGTGTTTCATTTCAAACCAGCGGTTGAGATCGAACATGGTCGACCGCCTTTCTTCAGGTGTTTTCCTTCGCGAGATCCATCAGCGTCGCGTAGAGGACCGCCGCCTTGCCGGGTCTTCGCCGCAGGGCCGCGAGATGCAGCTCCGTCGTCTGTGTGTCGCCCCGGGTCCAGGGCCCCGTGCAGGGAACCGGATCGGACCGGCCCGCCACATCCAGCGTTCTGCGGGCCAGCGGCATCAGCAAGCGCCGGGCTTCTGAAACAGGGACTCCCAGGCCATCGGCCATGATGCCCGAAGCCGTTGCGACCAGTTGCGAGAGTCCGGCGCACGCCAGGACCGCGGCAGCATGATAAAGCGGCCGGTCGCCTTCGGCAAGGGGGAACGGCACATTCCCAGCGCGGGCAAGCCACATCGCGAGAAGCCGACTCCAGCGGCGGTCCCGACAGGCCACCCCGCAGGGGGCCCCCTCGAGGGGGTTCGGTCCATCCGGCTCGCTGACGATGGTCATGAGAGGATGAACGCAGGCCGCGATCCCTCCCGCCCGCTCCACCGGCTGGAGCACAGCCAGGCCCCGGCAGCCGCTCGCATGGACAACAACCCGGCCGGACAGCGGAAACTCGGCCAGCAGTTCGGCTACAGACGTCAGGGCGTCATCACGTATAGCAAGAAGTATTATTTCACTCCGGCCGGTCAGGTCTCCCGGGCCGGAGGCCGTCGGTATGGCATGCGCATCGGCGATCCGGCGTGTCTCGGCGGCATTCCTGCCCCAGATCCCGGAAACGGAGATCCCCTTTCCGAGCAGATACGGAACGAGGGCGGTCG
>JAKJFL010000532.1:0-2959 GCA_022704935.1 Candidatus Rifleibacteriota bacterium | reverse complement strand
CCACAGAGTCACAGGGGTTCTCCCGGGGGCATCGCGATACCCCCGACATGCGCCCGGGAGACGGGAGATGTCATTCCGGCACTGAATCCCAGGGGTTGGCGGGTTGGTCGTTGATGAAGACCCAGAAGTGCTGATCGTGCGCGATGTCGCCGTAGGCCCAGAAGTTCCAGCCCCAGCCGTCGTGGAATTCGGCCATTTCCCATCCTGGACCGAGCTGTTCCTGTATGATCCGGTTGGCTTCCTCCAGGGACGTCAGCCTCGAGCCTTCCACGGGCTTCGTCAGGGCGATCACGCCGCCCGACCATTGATAATACTCGCTTTCGATCATCAGCGACTCGGGCTTGGGCAGTTTCTTGCGTTTGATGGCGAGAATGGGCAGCAATGCCGTACAAGGAGTGTCGCCTCTGTAGGCATCGGTAGTATCGTGTCTTCCGACGCATGAAAGATCACCGTCCTTCTTTTTCAGCACCCACGTCATTCCCCGACGGACCTTCCCGAGCTTCGGTTCGGTTTCGCCGCCCGCCGGTTGCTGAGCTTGCAGCGCCGGCAACCAGAGCAGGAACGCAAGAACAAGAAAATATCGCATGATATTCACAAAATGTTTCCTTTCCTTCGGCGTCATCGCGTCGTAAGCCTCAGAAGGCGGGCGAAGGCGTCGAGAGCGGCGGGAATGCGGTTCTCGTCGGTTTCGAGCGGATTCGAGAGCTGGCGAATGTCCTCGATGATCTCGAGCATGTCCTTCGCCTTCGCCGGGTCGGTCTGGGTGTATTCCTGGTAAGCCTCGATCGGGGTGAGAATCCGGCCATCCTTCATCCGGATACATTTCACCTTCTCGAGGAACCCTTTCGCGTCGAGAATGAGAAAATACGAGATGGCTCGGGCAGGGTCCTCGATGTAATCGGTTCCTTCAAGGGCCGGGGCATAGGTCTTCAAGGCGTCTTTAGTCATCTCGTTGATCGTGCGGCCGTCGTTCGTGAGCCGCATCCGGCCGAGCATCTCGATCATCTGACGGTGTCGTTCACGCTCCATTGCCGGATCCCGTTTCTGGCGGTTCCGGAAATAGTCGCGTGCCTGGATCAGCCGCTCGATGACGGGCGCAGTCAGCTTCGGGTCACGCAACCCCTTCAGCGTCTCCCTGGCCGACCGGCCGCTCTGGTCCACCCAGGTCATGAACTGATCGGATTTCTCCTTCTGCATGCAGTGGAAGCATCGGTCCCGGCCCAGCAGCGTAGGCGCGCCGCACTCCCGGCAACGTCCGTCCCGGACGTTTTCCCCAAGCTCGTTCCAGGTTCTGCTCGCCCAGTCCTGGATGCCGTCAGCCCCCGACGCGATCCCGTCCTTCACGGGAAGGGCCCACGAGGCGATCCGCTCGCCCCATAGGGACATCGACGAATCGGAGGCCGTCTTCCCACTCCATTCACCGGTGAGAGATGCAACATTCCAATCGCGGTACCATGGGCTTGCCGACGCACTCGCCTCCGCGCTTTCCGTGCGTTCGGCCATGGTGGCGATGTCGGCAGCCGCCGCGGGGCACAAAGAGAACCATATATATATCAGTACAAATACATATTTTCCGCTCACATGTATCCCTCCGGCTCTGGTCCCAGGGGCTCTCGTTACGGGCCTTCCGACCTCCAATACCAGGCGTCGTTGAAATGCGTCGCCATCCAGCGGAGGTTCCGATCCAGGATGACGTCGCCGGGCGGCAGATCTGTCCGAAGAACACGACAGGGGTTCGTTCCGATGCCGTCGGCGATCTCGTCGAGCGGAAGACGTGCCTTCTCGTGCAAGACGGGAATGCAGTCGACGAGGCTCTTTCCGCCGCCAAACAGATGGCCGCCGACATATGTGCAGCGACCGTCACGGATCTCCAGGCGCGTGCCGTAGGCTTCGTATTCGCCGTTCGGAAGGCCGAGCGGGCAGACGCCGTCAGATACGAAGACAAGCCGTTCCGGTCCGAGAATGCTGCTGGTCATGGCAACGATATCGGGCGATACATGAATCCCGTCCGCGATCAGTTCGACCATGACGTCGTGATAGGTGAAAACAGCCGAAACGGGCGTTGGTTCTCGATGCGTAAATGGCTTCATCGCGTTGAACAGATGCGTGACATGGTCGATGCCCGACTCGAGCGCCCAGAGCGCCGTCCGGTGGTCGGCGTCGGTGTGGCCGAGGGCCGCGCGGATGCCGTGCCGGGGCAGTGCCGCGATCAGCTCCGCGGCGCCGGGCAGTTCGGGGGCGACCGTCACCAGCCGGATCAGTCCGTCTGCCTGTCTTTGCCACCTGAGCACGGCTTCGAGATCCGGCTTCATCAGGAAACGTTCCGGATGAGAGCCACGGCGGGCAGGCGAAAGGAAGGGACCTTCGAGATAGATTCCCAGGATGGCGGGCGGCTTCTTCCGCCGAGCCGCGACGATCGCGATGTCGGCCAGGGCTTTCATCCGCTGCTCTTCGGAGCAGGTGATCAGGGTGGCGACGATGCCGGTCAGGCCCGTGGGAATGAACGCGTCGAGCATCGTCTCGATGCGGTCGGGATCGCCGAAGCAGAAGTCCCAGCCGAACCCGCCGTGGATATGAAGGTCGATCAGTGCCGGGAATCTGTATCCATCGATCTTCGGCTCCTCGGGAGGCGTCGGCATCGTCAGATCACAGATCGATCGTCCAGCCAGGAATTCCGGCGGATGGGACCCGCTGCGTACATCCGATGTCATACGTTCACTCCTTCTCCGCGCCGGCCGCCGCACCCGGCTTCATTCATGAGTTCCCCGACGGGAATCAACAACGCCCGACGTTGCAGGAAAAACGGAACCGCCTCGATTCCGCAGTCACGCAGGAGCCGGAGCATCTCGAACACGCCCGTTCCAACGCTGTTGGGGCGATGAGCATCCGATCCGATCGTCACCCGTCTTCCGCCGAGTTCGACATACCGTTTCAGGATCTCTTCCGAGGGATGCATGCG
>JAKJFL010000531.1:0-2960 GCA_022704935.1 Candidatus Rifleibacteriota bacterium | reverse complement strand
CCTTGTCGGCGCAGTAGGCGAGCGTCTTCTCGGTGCAGTATTCCTGCATCGACAGCGTGGCCTTGGCGTTGATCGCGGCCTTCACGTCCTCGATCTTGGTGCCGCCGTCGTACATGCGGAATTCGCCATCGGTCGGCGTATCCCACACGTCGCTCTGGTCACCGATCAGCGTGTAGTCCACGCCCATCAGGCCGAGCACGCGCTTGAGCTCGCGGATGTTGCCGACGACGTAGCCGTCGAAACCGTTGATGAGGTTGATCGACTCGTTCGGGGTGCGCTCGGCGTTATCCCAGAAGTGCGTCAGCACGCCCTTCATCGAGTTGTCGTAGCCGGTCACATGGCTGCCGACGAAGGCCGGGGTGTGCGCATACGGCACATCCATGTCCATCGGCACCGAGCCCTTTTCCTTGGCGGTCTTGATGAAGGCGTTGAGGTCGTCACCGATGACTTCCGCCATGCAGGTGGTCGACACGGCGATCATCTTCGGCTTGTACATCGCGTTGCTGTTCGCGAGGCCGTCGATCATGTTCTGCAGGCCGCCGAACACCGCGGCGTCTTCGGTCATCGACGAGGAGACGCAGCTGGTCGGCTCCTTGAAGTGACGGCTGAAGTGCGAGCGGTAGTACGCAACGCAACCCTGCGAACCGTGCACGAACGGCAGCGTGCTCTCGAAGCCGACCGCGGCGAACACCGCACCGAGCGGCTGACAGGCCTTGGCCGGATTCACCGTCAGGGCTTCGCGGGCGAAATTCTTTTCGCGGTATTCCCAGCTCTTCGCCCACTCGCGGACGCGCTCAAGTTCTTCCGCCGGCACCGCGTCCTCGAAGTTCTTCTTCTTGGACTCGAACATCTCCACATATTCCGGCTCGCGGAACAGCTTGAAGTGGTCCAGCACCTTTTCAGCGTTCTGGCTCATGGCCTGTCTCCAAAATCACATGAATTCGGGTAAAGGCGGGGCGTATGTCGGCTTGCCGCCCCGCACGCTAATCACTTCTTCCACGGCGCCTTGGTCAGGCCCCAGACCGGCGAGTTGATCGCCATGTCCATGTCACGGGCGAAGATGGCGAAGCCGTCGTAGCCGTGATACGGACCGGAGTAGTCCCAGGAGTGCATCTGACGGAACGGCACGCCCATCTTCTGGAACACGTACTTTTCCTTGATGCCGGAACCGACCAGGTCGGGCTGGACCTTCTCGACGAACTTCTCGAACTCGAAGCCGGTGACGTCGTCGTAAATCAGCGTGCCGTCCTTCACGTAATGCGTGGTGCGCTGGTAGTCGTCGTTGTGGGCGAACTCATAACCCGTGCCGACCACTTCCATGCCCAGATCTTCGTAGGCACCGATCACGTGACGCGGGCGCAGGCCGCCGACGAACAGCATGACCTTCTTGCCTTCGAGGCGCGGACGGTACTTGGCGATGACGGCATCCGTCAGGGCCTTGTACTTGGCGATCACGCGCTCGGCATTGGCCTTGATCGTGTCGTCGAAATGCGCGGCGATGGCACGCAGCGATTCCTCGATCTTGGTCGGGCCGAAGAAGTTGTATTCGAGCCAGGGAATGTTGTACTTCTCTTCCATGTGCCGCGAGATGTAATTCATCGAGCGGTAGCAGTGGATGAGGTTCAGCTTCGCCTTCGGGGTCTTCTCGAGCTCGGCCAGCGTGCCGTCACCGGACCACTGGGCGATCACGCGCAGGCCCATCTCTTCGAGCAGGATGCGCGAGGACCAGGCGTCGCCGCCGATGTTGTAGTCGCCGATGATCGTCACGTCGTACGGCGTCGGCACGAAGCCTTCGATCTCGCCGGTGGACTTGTCGAACACCCAGTCACGGATCGCGTCGTTGGCGATGTGGTGGCCGAGCGACTGCGAAACGCCGCGGAAGCCCTCGCAACGCACCGGAACGATGGTCTTGCCTTCGTATTCCTTGGACTTCTTCTTCGCGACGGCTTCGATGTCGTCGCCGATCAGGCCGATCGGGCATTCGGACTGGATCGAGATGCCCTTGTTCAGCGGGAACAGGACCTGAATCTCGTCGATGATCTTTTCGAGCTTCTTGTCACCGCCGAAGACGATGTCCTTTTCCTGGAAATCGGACGTGAACTGCATCGTGCCGAAGGAATCGATGCCGGTCGTGCCGATGAAGTAGTTACGGCGCGAGGCCCAGGAGTACTGGCCGCAGCCGACCGGACCGTGCGAGATGTGGACCATGTCCTTGATCGGATGGTCATGACACCGGGCAGCGACTTGATGTTGGACTTGACGCCGCAATCCGGCTTGCCGCCTTCATACGCGTTCAGATGCTTCTGGCGCTTCTTCTTCGCCTTCTCGGGATAAACTTCGAGAACTTCCGCGATCAGCGCCTTGTTGCGCGCCTTGATGTCTTCAGCCGTCGAGCTCATCTGGCCCTCCCAGAATCGGAATCCTGTTTACGATGCGGCAAACCCATTCGCCGATGGGCGGGACGGAACGGGATGCCGCCGCGTGTGGTTTACCCCCGTCCCGGCCCTCCCCCGCATTTTCGGAGGGAGGGCTCGCGGCGCCGATCAGGCCGCCGACGCCGCCTTGCCGACGATGGACTCGTCTTCCTTCGTCATGATGCCGAACTCCATGAGCATGTCTTCGAGTTCGTCCATCGTGATCGGGGTCGGAATGACGCCCTTGCCGGCGTTGTTGTGAACCTTTTCCGCCAGCTGACGATACTCGCCGGCCTGCTTGCAGTTCGGGTCGTATTCGATGACGGTCATGCGACGCAGCTCGGCGTGCTGCACGACGTTGTCACGCGGCACGAAGTGAATGAGCTTGGTGCCGAGCTTGCCGGCCAGCGCTTCGGCCAGTTCCAGTTCCTTGTCGGTCTTGCGCTCGTTGCAGATCAGGCCGCCGAGGCGCACGCCGCCCGAGGACGCGTACTTCAGGATGCCCTTGGAAATGTTGTTGGCCGCGTACATGGCCATCATTTCGCC
>JAKJFL010000530.1:0-2970 GCA_022704935.1 Candidatus Rifleibacteriota bacterium | reverse complement strand
GGCATCCGGCGTTCTGACGGGCAGGGTGCCGATCGTTTCAGGGAGCGTCGTCGTGATCCGGGGGACGGACGGCGCCGAGCTTGAAGTCGCGATCGATGCCGACGGGAACTACGCCGCGTCGCTTCGCCCCGGCGCCTACAGCGTCCTGCTGAAGACGTCGGACGGAAAGCTGACGCTCGTTTCCCGGTCGGTCAATATCGAGGACAATATGACGGTGAGCCTGGTCGACATCAGGCTCGTGCCGCTTCCACAGGTCGTGTCGGTCTCGGTGCCGCTGGTGGACCACGACACGGCGACGGTCGAGTGGATCAGCGACATCGACGCCGACGGCCGTATCGATTACGGAACAGACACCCGGTACGGCTACTCGACCTACACCGACACCGAACTCAAGACGAAGCACCGGATGCAGCTCCACGACCTGAGGCCCGACACCACCTATCACTTCAGGATTGTCGCCAGCCGCTACGGCCTCGAAACGGCCGAAACGTTCTCTCAGGACTACGCCTTCACCACCGAGCCGTTGCCGTAATCCCGCAGACGTTCCGTTCTTCCCTCTTGCGAAAAATGGCCATCCAGCGCGAATTTCGGGTGCATGGCGCAGGGATGGATCGTGATCCGCCCGGATTGCCGTTTCGACTAGACGCGGTATTCGGCGTGGAGGGCGAGGCGGAGGAGATCGGTATCCGAGAGGAAGGGATCGCTCGTGTGGGCGAGCCACCCCAGAGGTGAGCCCCGCATCATGCGACGCGGGAGATCCTGGACGATGCGGCGGCCGATCGTCGCGAGAAGCTCCGGGCCGGGATCGAAGGATGGATCGAGCTGCAGCAGCACGCCGCGCAGCGTGAACCAGGCTTTTCTGAACAACAGAAGATCTTTCGGGAAGCGAAACCCGTCGATAACGAGCCTGTCGATCAGCACCAGCGAGGCTTCGAACGCATCGCCGGCCTTCAGCGGGCGCTTTTCGATCGAATGGCGGAGATGATACTCGAGCCGCCCGGCCGGGGAAGACGACGAGAGAAGCAGATGAACGGCCCCTTTCACGACGCGGGCATCGCAGATCATGAAGCCCAGCATCAGGTCGCGCAGACCCCGTCGATGTTTTCTGTCGAGCAGTCCCGCCTGGCTCCAGTCGATGAGGCCAACCACCCAGCCGGCTCGGTCTTTTGCCGGCACCGCGAGCAGGTTTCCTGCATGCGGATCCCCGTGAACGATCGCGAATTCGCGGTCTGAGAGCATCGGGCCGATGATCAGCTCGCGGAAGGTGGTGCATGCAAGCCACCGCTTCGCGGTCGGGTCGGCGTCCACCTCGGGAAGGGGCACCCCGTCCAGCCGTTCCATCGCCGTGACGGACGGGGTCGAAAAAGGGAACAGCGTCGGAATGCGGATATCGCGTCGTTCGCGATATTGTGCTTCGGCTGTCCGAATATTGCGCTGTTCCACCCGGGGATCGGTCTCCGCCGCAAGCGCCTCGCGCACATCTCTGAGAACGCCGACGTAATCGATTCCGAGGTCGCCGTAGACATCTTTCCGGGCAGCGAGCCAGGAGGCGAGCCTGTCGAGAGCCGGCAGATCCTCGCCGAGGCGGGATGCAGCGGAGGGTTTGACCAGTTTTGCGACGCCACGCCGGCCCGGCCCGCCGGAAAGCCCGACCCATTCGAACGGGAGAACGGCCCCGACGCTGGCCTCGACAAGCACCTTTCCATCCCAGGCGATCTCGGCGCCGATGTGTCCACGGGCGAGTTCCGCGGCGGCCATTTCCGGCAATTCCGTTGCGGAGGCGCTGCCGGTCCACGACTCGAGGCCGAGCAGCCAGGTCCGGAACGCCGCGTCGACGTGCTCGTTCCGGGCGATCATCTGGCCCAGCTTGTGCAGCACGGGGAGTTCCCGGGCCAGCTCCGCGAGGCGTTTTCCGGCCGGCACATCGCCGGGCAGCAGGAACTGTTCGACAAGAAGGCGGATGCATCGCTCTTTTCCGAGATTCATCAGCATGAACCGGACGGCATCGAGCACAAGAGGCCGGAATCGGCCGTATACATCCGGCACGACGTCCCGGAAAGCGCACTCGGAAATCAGCTGGTCGACGATCGCCTCGCGGCGTGATTCGAAATCCGACTCCGCAAGGAGATTTTGCAATGCAATATTTCGATCATCTCGCGCCAGACCTTCGAATCCGGGGATGGCCATCGGGACCAGCGATCTGAGCGTCACCAGCGGCATCGTTCCGAGAAAAAGCGTCACATCCATGATCGCCATGGTAACGAATCGATTGTCGGATGGCAAGAGGATTTTTGCATCGCAAAATCCTCACCGATTCACAAGCTTGGCGACATTGGCCGGGGGAACCCAGTCCTCCTGATCGGCACAGGCGGTCGAATACCGAGCGGATATTCTGGAATTTCGCGATGCACGATCGCGCGTATCTTCCCTGGAATGTCAGGGAACAACGAGTTCATACAGGCTCATGGGCCCCTTGCCCTTTATCGTGACCGGGCTCCTGGGAACGAAAGAAAACTCGTCCTTGACCAGGTTCCAGGTTTTTTCGGTGGTCAGGAGCGTCATGGGCTGAGCGGCGGCCTGGACCCGGGCAGCGGTGTTAACCGCATCGCCGAAGATGTCATACAGATAGCGGCTGTGACCGACGATGCCTCCAACGACCGGCCCCGTATGCATGCCAATGCGAACCTGCCAGGATTTCTGCTTCTCGCGGTTGTATATATCAAGATATTTCAGAAAATCCCTGCCGACCCGAACCATGACGTTGGCATGATCCGGGTTGGGGGTGGGCATCCCGCAGACGGCGAGATACGCATCCCCGACGGTTTTGATCCGTTCGGCTCCGTGCCTGATCGCTATGACATCGAGGATAGAGAACATCTCGCTCAATTCCTGGATCAATTGTCTGGGAGAAATCTTCTCGGCGGCGGGGGTGAATCCGACCAGATCGACAAACATGATCGTGACGGGGTC
>JAKJFL010000529.1:0-2972 GCA_022704935.1 Candidatus Rifleibacteriota bacterium | reverse complement strand
TCCCGATCGGGGCCAAACCTTCGGCCCTGCCCTGCGCCGTCGTGATTCCGGTTCTCGCCGCCTGGGCGGCCTTCCGGCTGCTGAGGGGGGGCCTCACCGTCTATTTTCGCAAGCTCGTCGACGGACTCGGCAGGAACGCCGTCGTCGCTAAGCTCGGCGGGCGCCTCGCCTTCAGCCGTTGGTGCCGGGACCTGCTCGCGGGCCGGCGGCCCTTTCACAGCCTCACCATCGTCGGGCTTCCCATCGCGCGGCTTGTCCCGGCCACGGGTTTTCACGGGTGGCACGATCTGCTGGAACAGGATACCCAGGTCGGGTTCGGGCTGGCCTTCCTCCTGGACCCACCACATGTTGCGGCCGGTCGCCGGATCTTTTCTGCCCTTGACGATATCGAGCGAAACCGAAGCTTTCCGGCGATCCCAAAACCCGATCAGCAGGGTGCGCGTGATGTAGTTCAGATCCATGACGCGGCCCTTTTCGGGGCCGACGACGATCTCCGCGCCCATCTTCGGGAACTTCCCGTGGAAAGAGGCGTAATACTCGTATTCATGGCCGAGACAGCAGAGCAGACGGCCGCAGATGCCGGACAGCTTGACCGGATTCAGGCTCAGGTTCTGGTCCTTGGCCATCTTGGTCGAGACCTGGGTGAATTGGGTCATGAACTGGGCGCAGCAGACTTCCTTGCCGCAACAGCCGAGGCCGCCGAGCAGTTTGGTCTCGTCGCGAACGCCGATCTGGCGCAGTTCGATGCGCGTGCGGAACGACGTGGCGAGGCTTTTCAGCAGATCGCGGAAATCGACCTTGATGTCCGACTTGTAATACAGGATCAGCCGCGTCTGGTCGAAGAAATACTCGGCCTTGAGCATCTTCATCTCGAGTTTGTGCTGCTCGACCAGCTCCCGCGAGCGCAGGAACGCCTCGCGCTCCTTTTTGCAAATCTCGCTCATCGTCACGCGGTCATTCTCGTCGACGACCCGCACGATGTCCTTCACGAACGGCTCCGTGGGAGTTTTCGGCTCGGCATTTTCGGCCAACACGGCGAGAACCGTGCCGACTTCCTGACCGTGGATGGTCTTCGCGACAATCTTCTGGCCGGGGGACAGGTCGAGTTGCGGCTCGAGGTGCCAGTGCACCACGGGCAGCTTGCGGAAACGCAGAGAAACATACCGGCTCACGCGATCGGTCCTCCGATGTCAGTCAAAACGTTTTCCAGCACCAGGGCGGGCTGGACGAACCGCCTGAGCAGTTCGAGGCTGTGATGTAAGAGTTGCAGGCGCGCCCGGACACATGCCGGCCCCCGGGCTGCGGTGACAGCCATGATATCGTCTTTCCGGTCAAGGTTCAAGAGACACTTCTCGTCTTCCATGAATCCCCAGTGATACAAATCCTCGTGCCAGCGCATCAGCCCTTCGAGAAACGCCGCCGGCTGGCGGGAAGCCCAGGCGCCGATCGCCGCCCCGCACTGTTCCTCTATTTCCTTGAGCAGGCCCGGCGTATACGCCTGTTTGTGTTTACCGATCAGGCTTTCGACCGCTTTTTTCAGATCTTTTTTGACGCCGTCGACGGCTTCGAGGAACAGACGGGTGAAGAGAATCGGGAACGCGGCCGGCAGGCTCACGCTGACGATCAAGCCCCGAACAAGTTCGCGACGCGCCGTCAGCAGGCCGATCGAAGCCGTCGTGTGGGCCGCTTCGAGTTCCTGCAGCGCCGCTTCGAGAGAGGGCGCCGCTTCGACACGCGTATGCAGAGCGTCTCCGGCAGCAATGATCTCTGCGACGAGCCGGACATGGGCTGCGCGAAGCCCTGCGCACTCCTCACGAGGCGGCAGCCCCTCCGTGAGCAGACGGCCAGCGATTCCGAACGCCCCGCCGGCGAGGGCGTATCCCCGCATGACCGTATCGGCATCGAGTCCGGTGATGGTCGCGAGCGCCTTGCGGGCTTCGTCGTGCGACGGCGTCCGGAACGCCACGAGTTCAGACCGGCTTCTGACGGTCGGAAGGATCCGCTCGAGATTCTCGGCAAGCAGCATGAACACGGCCCGCTGCGGCGCCTCTTCGAGAATCTTCAGCAGGCTGTTGGCCGAGTATTCGTTGAGACGGTCGGCGGGATCGATGATGAAGATCCGCCATTTCCCCATGTTCGGCTGGAGGACGGCAAGCTCCTGAAGCCTGCGCACCTGGTCGACCCGAATGTCGTTTCCCTGGAGGGTGACCGTCGTGACGTCGGGGTGTGATCCCGCCGCGATGCGCCGGCAGGAGAGACAGCCGCCGCACGCGTCCGGTAGGCCATCCTCGGTCGGCGCACCGACTTCGAGACATTGAAGCGCCGCGGAAAACGCCAGCGCCGTGCGGCCTTTCCCGATCGACGGCCCGCCGGTGAACAGATATGTCTGGGAAATGCGATTTCGTGCGAGCGAGCGGCGCAGATGGCCGACGGCCGCATCCTGCAGCAGGACGTTACGGAAGGTGACGGTTTGTTTTGTCATTGGTTCGATTGACGAAGAATACCACGCAGGCGGCGATCATAAGCACGAGAAGCGCCATGATGACGACATCGAGACCGCGGTGGCGCAGGTCGGCCATGAGCAGGGCCAGGAGCCCGAAACAGCTCGACACCATCCACATGAACCGCGTCGTGTCGGCCTGGGAAAACCCCAGCCGGAGCAGGTGATGGTGCAGATGCTCCTTGTCAGCCTGGAAAATGGGCGCACGCCGGAAAAACCGCCGCAGGATCGCGAACACTACATCGAGCACCGGCAGACCGAATGCCACCAGCGGAATGACGAGCGGAAGCAGGATCGTGCCTTTCGCCGCCCCGGCAACCGAGAGCGCCGACGTCATGAAGCCGAGGAAATACGCGCCCGAGTCGCCCATGAAAATAGAGGCCGGATGCACGTTATACCTGAGAAACGCAAGCAGGCCGCCCATGATCGCGGCGGTCAGCACGAGTACGTTGCTGATCATCAGCGCATCCTG
>JAKJFL010000528.1:0-2984 GCA_022704935.1 Candidatus Rifleibacteriota bacterium | reverse complement strand
TCTTCGCACCAAGGTCATCTGGCTGTTCGCCATCGCCGGCGGCTTTCCCCTGGCGGTTTTCCTGTCGACGATCCTCATAGATCGCCAGGACCGTGAAGAGGTGCTCGAACGGAGAATCCGTGAAAAACACCTGGAATACCTGACCCGATTCGATGTCGGGGCCCGTTCGGAGTTTCTGCCGGCGTTGCGCTCCTATCACCGGTTTTTCGAGGAAACACGAGCGTTTCCGCTGGTCGCGACGGGAACGGACATACCCGGTATCGAAGCGCCGGTGGATCGACTGCGCGCGGAAATCCAGGCGCAGCAGGGGCTGATCTCGCGATGCACGCTCGTCACGCGCGACGGCCGGGTCGCTTTTTTCCATGGGTATGATCCCGATCGTTCAGAGGGCATCCGTCGCGTGGAAGAGCGGGAAGCCCTGCCGCATGTCGCGTTGAACCTGCTGGAAATCGTGAACCAGAGTCCCCCGTCCAGTGCGACCAGGGCGCTCGCCAACCCGCTCATGAGCCTGGTGGTGTCTACCAAGTTTTCGCCCGACTGGCTCGAAGAAGACGGCCTCCTGAAGGAAAACCAGGTGGGGCAGGGCCAGATGCTGAGTTATTTCAAACTGTATTCGGACGAACGCCATGCGCACCGCGCCGTCTTTTTCGCGACCCACGACAGCCGGACGGCTCAGATCAGGTATTTGCAGCGCTATTTGGGCCGTAGAACCGCGTGGAAGGATCGAGCCGTGCGATTCTACGCCGTTCCAGTCACCCCGGGCGGGCGCTGGCCGTCGTTCATAGAGCCCCGGCTGGCCCGCGATCCGATGATCCGAAAACTGCGTGACCTGGTGCTCACGTCCGGAATTCCACAACATCAGACCGTGTGGTTGAACGATAGGCAGTTTCTCGTCACGGCCCTTCGCGGGAACTCCTTGAGTGGGTATGTCCTTATGCTGGCAAGGCCCATCTCGGCGATTCAAGCGCAAACGCGCAGTATTTCATCGCAGGGCGCCATGCTGGCGGGGGCCATGCTGTTGCTGGTCATGGGCATCGCCTGGGCCACGGCTCGCGGCCTGCTCGCGCCGCTACAGGAACTGGCGGGTGGGCTGGCCGCCCTGAAAAAACGTGATTTCACGCACCAGGTTCGCCCGGGCCACCTCGAGGAACTGGCTGCCGTGGCAAGGCGTTTCAATGCCATCACGGCTGGCCTGAAAGATCTCGAACTTGCCCGGTCGGTCCAGGAGACGCTCTGGCCGGCCAAAGGCCTGGCCGGGGAGGGATGGCGCGTCCGGGGACGGTGCGTGACGGCATCCGAGCTTGGCGGCGATTTCTATGACTGGTTCTCCCTCCCCGACGGGCGGTTGGTCATCGCGCTCGGCGACGTTGCCGGACACGGCATCCCATCGGCGCTGGTAGCCGCGTCGGCAAAAATGGAGCTGGCGTTGAATGCCGAAATGGAGGATGATCCGGCCCAGGTGCTGGTGGCCATGAACGCGGGCCTCCTCACACAGGCCGGCCGGAAGCGCCCCATGAGTTTCTGGCTCGGCATCTTCGACCCCGACACCCGGCTGTTGCGCTTTGCCAATGCCGGACAGAGCTTCCCGGTTCTGCTGGCCGACGAACAGGAGCCTGCCATGGTAAAGAGCACCGGCTACCCGCTTGGCTCACGCCGCAAAGCCGCATTTTCCGGCAGTACGCTCGATCTGACGGCCGGCGGGCGCCTGCTGGTTTATTCCGACGGCATCGTCGAAGCCCACGCGCCCGACCAGGAACCGTACGATTACAGCCGTCTGACGGCGCTGGCCCATTCCCTGTTCCAGGAACGGGTCGACGCGGAAACCTCGATCGAGGCGATCTTTCGTGCCGTCACCGCCTGGTCGCGCCGATCCGTGCCCGAAGACGACCAGACCCTCGTCATTCTCGACGTCGATCCCGTTCGCCAGGCTGAGCTCCGGCCGCCGTCGGAGCCGCCGATCGGGGAACCGGGCAATCCCGGGGTCTCTCGAAATCCTGAAGGAGAGCGGCCATGAGAGGCAGGATCATCCTGGTATTCCTGCTCGGCCTGACGGTCATTGGCGGGATTGGACGGTACGTTTTTCGGGATCAGGCCTCGCAGACGCAGATTCAGGCCGCCGAAGAGCTGCGCGAGCGGGCGTTCGAACTCAGTGCCGAAGCGCATCCCAACGAACTCGCGCGGCGGCTTCTGCAGCGTCTTCTGTCGCGCACGCATGGGCGCCCGGTTCGGGAAACAGTCATGCATGCCGCTTTCCGACGTCTGATCAGGGGGCTTCCCGCCGATGGGTTCACGCTGTTCCTGGTCGATCGCGATGAGGAGGTGCTGTGGTCGTCGCGACCGGATCGATCCCTGTGGCGAATCATCAAACAGCGACTGGGAACGACCTGGCTTCGAGACTATGGGCTGCCCGTACCCGCCTGGCGGCATGTGCGTCCCACCAAGCGACCGGGCACGCTAGCGTGCTGGATGACCGGCCCTGAGACGGCCTCAGGAACCGTCGCCGGCGCCGTCCTGGCCATCGACACGCAACGAATTACACGGGGTGATATTCTTGAATGGGCAGTCCGGCAGCGTCGAAAACCCGGCGAGGCCGGATTGGGCCTGTGGGACCGGGTCGCCCGCCGGGCCGTCGCGCTGCCGGCCGGCATCGGAGCTGCCGCCGTCGACCCCCTGCTCGCGCGGCATCTGCGCCGTGAAAACTCCTGGATCGCCAGCCAGGGCCGGTTGCTGGTGCTTCACCCGGTTGACGATTCGAGGGTCCTGGTCGGGTGCGTCGACGAGGCGCGGGTGGTCATACATCCCCTGGTCTGGCTGGTCGTCGCGTTGTGGGGGCTGGCATGCCTGTCTGCATGGCGAGTGGGCGAGTCCGGGAACATTTCGCTGAAAGCCTTTCTCGGGGTTGCCTTGGGAGTTGCGGCCGGGCTGCCCCTTTTCCTGACCCTGATGTTCTGGTCGTTCTTCGAGAAAAGCCGGGTCGACTCCCT
>JAKJFL010000024.1:0-13825 GCA_022704935.1 Candidatus Rifleibacteriota bacterium | reverse complement strand
GGTGAATTTCGCGAGGCCGGCGTAGTAGCCCATCATGGCACCCCAGGCGAGGTGGCCGGGGACTGCAAGAACGGCACGCAGGACACCGACGCCGGCGCCGTTGTCGAGGACGTAGAAGAAGTTCTCGATGCCTGCGAACCCGAGAGAAGCGGCCGAGACGTAGACGATGCCGTCGTTTTCCTCGTTGAAGTTCGGGTCGTTCCAGACGGGAATGAGGCCGGCGAGAAGTTTTCCGAGTTCTTCGACGGCGGCGATTCCGATGAACGAGAAGAGAAAGATGCCGGCAATCGTTTTCGGGGGGCCGCCGAAAGCGAATTTCTCAATGGCGACCTCGAAGATCACCACCGGAACAATCGAGATCGCACCCCATTTCATGACCTTGATGACGAGTTCGACCGGCTCCGGCTCGGCGCGATCCATGTATCGGAGATATCTGAAGAACATAACGATCGGGGCAATCGACAGAATCGTCAATGCAAGCAACGGCAGCACGCGCGAACCTCCCGACCTTTTCGATTTGATTTTAGTCTCATTGTTCTCTCTCTCGCGCCCGAATGTAAAGCGAAATTTCGATCACTTTATTCCACCTCTCGCAATCTTCCAAGATACAATCGGAATGGCGCACCCGTGAAAACCATGTTTGGAACATGGTGGGTGAGTGCCGCAGGGAAATTCTGCAAGTTGAACTTGCAATAATCCCCTTTCGGGCGATATTCTCGTTCATGGATATCCGCATTTCATCGCTGTCACCGTGGATTTCTCTCGCTTTCGGCGATGGCTGACAAAAGGACACGACGTGATCGATCGGGAGAAGCTCGACAGGCTGTTGGCGCAGATACCGGCGAAACCGGGTGTGTATATCATGCGCAATACTTCTGGGCAGGTGATCTACGTCGGAAAATCGCGCAGGCTCGTCAATCGGGTCAGGTCCTATTTCCGGGCACGGCACCGGGACGCGAAGACGAACCGGCTCGTTGCGGCGGTGGCCGACCTCGAGTTCGTCGTGACCGACACCGAGTCTGAGGCGCTGATCCTCGAGAACAACCTGATCAAGAAACATAAACCGTGGTATAATATCCGATTGAAGGACAGCAAGACACACCCGTATCTCATGGTCACGACAAGTGAAACGTATCCACGCATCCTGAAGGTGCGGCGCGTGACGTTCAACGACGGAAACCTGTATTTCGGGCCGTTCACCGACGAGTATGGCCTCAAGCGCATCATCGAGTTCCTGAACACGACGTTCAGGCTCTGCTCGTCTGGAAAAGTGATCGACCCGGGCCGGCCGGCAGCACGCAAACAGTGCCTGCGCCACGATCTCGGGGCCTGCCGGGGGGCCTGTTACGGCCGCATTTCACCGGAAGAATACCGGGCGCTCGTCGACAAGGCCGTCCTCGTCATGACGGGAAAGGAGCCTCCCGACCTCGACTCGCTGAACAGAACGATGGAAAAGCTCGCGGCCGAGTTCCGATTCGAAGAGGCCGCCGAGATCCGCGACACGATCGGCGCCTTCACAGGGTTCATGGCAGCCCAGAAGGTCGAGTTCCTCAAACCGGTCGACGGCGACGTGTGGGGGCTTTCCGAGAGCGGCGACATCTTCATCGCCTCTGTGTTCTTCATCAGGGATGGCAAGCTGATCGGCCGGCGCACGATCGAAACCGAGCGCGAGCCCGGTTCCAACACCGGGGAAATCCTCGGCACGCTGATGACGCGGTTCTACGATGCGAACATCATCCCGCATCGCATCCTGGCCTCCATCTGTCCGCATCCACTAGCGGCATTGAGGGAAATGCTCACGAAAAAAAGCAGCCACGCCGTGCGCATCGCGACGCCGCGGCGCGGGAGGTTCAAGAAACTGCTCGCCCTCGCGAACCAGAACGCCCTCGAACTGATGAAGAACATCCGGGCGGAAGGCGAGGGGAGGGTGGCCGACGGGGTTCTCGAACTCGAGCGCCTGCTGTCTCTTCGACGCACGCCGCGCCGGATCGAGTGCGTCGACATCTCGCACGTCAGCGGCGTCGATCCTGTCGCCTCGCTGGTCACGGCTTTGAACGGCGTTCCGAAGAAGAGCGAGTATCGGCTGTATCACATCAAGACCGCTTCCGGCGGCGACGACCCGGCCTCGATCGGCGAGGTGACTCGCCGGCGGTTCACCCGCAGAATCGAGGAGGGAAGCCCGCTGTGCGACCTTTTCGACGGCGGCATCACGCAGGTGCGCGCCGCCCTGGCCGTGCTCGACGAACTCGGCGTCGACCGCGAGGTCTGGGGGCTCGCCAAGAAAGAGGAACTGCTCGTGCCGCCCGAAGGCGAGCCCGTGAGGCTGCCGCACACGTCTTCGGCCCTTCGCATGCTCGTGAAACTAAGAAACGAGGCGCACCGGTTCGCGAACGCGTTCCAGAAGAAGGTTCACGGGAAATCGACGATGCGGTCTTCCCTGCTGAATCTGCCGGGCGTCGGCGAGAAGACCCTTCGCAAGGTAATCGATGCGTTCGGATCGGTTCTCAGGGCATCGGAAGCCACGGCCGAGGAGCTGGCGGAGCGGGCGGGCATCTCGATCAAGATGGCGAATTTGATTTCGTCGGCTCTGCGAGGGAAGGGGGCGGCATGATACAATGTTCGCCGTGCCTTCGCGACGGAAAATCCGGAATTGGGGATGAATCCCACATCGCGCGCGGGGGCGATGATTGCATTTGCGAGGTGAGGGCGGGTTTCAAACCCGCCCCTACGGAAGATGGGGTTAGCATATCATCACCAATATAAATTCTAATCGGACCCGTATTGCCATATACGTCTTCATATATATAATTTTCATGACATCGCTTGCTCATTCGGGAACACCCAGTGGATCGGATCGGCTTCTTGCGGAGGCCTTTTCGGCGGCGTTTCGGGACCCGGAGGAGTTTCGTGCTACCCGGTTGTTCGAGGTGCTCGGGTATGCGCCGGAACAGGCCAGGGCGATGGCGGAGATCACCCCACGGCCGGCGTCGCTGACGATCGAGGCAGAACCGGCATGCGACGCTTCCGGATCGTTCCGGCTGATTCGCGTCAGGGAGTGCAGTATTACAACCTGACAATAGATCATGCTGGATTCGAGTTTCCCGATGTGCAGGTCGATCCTGAAGCGCTTGAGAATGGACACCTGCGGTTTCGTTCGGCAGCCCGTATCGACCTGGAGACGCATGTTTCCGCCGACGATATCCTCAAGGTGTTTCGGTTTTTCGCGAAGGCCCAGCGGCTTTCCCAGATGTCGCTCCGGATCGCGCCTCAGGAAACGGTCCTGATGGGCAATGTCCGAAAGGGGATTCTTGTCGCGAGGTTCCGCGTCAACGGCCAGCCGAAGCTCATTTCGACGGACCGGATCGCGTTCGACTGCCGGAAGATGGACATCAATGGTGTTCCCCTTCCGGCCGCCGCGATCAGGGCGATGTTCTCACGCATCAATCCCGTCTTCGACGCCAGAAAAACCTGGCTCAACCTGAAACTCAGGGAAATGGGCGTCGAAAGCGGTTTTGTCGCGACGAAAGCCACGATTCACCCGGCGCAGGCCACGGCCGCGTCGGTAACTTCCATCATTCCGCGAGGATGACCATGCCCAGCCCACGACGCATTCACCGTATTGCAACGTCCCTGCACAACCGTCAGACAGACATCATCGTCGCGCTCGACGGGGTGCACGATCCCCACAACGTCAGCGCGATTCTGCGCACCTCCGACGCGGTCGGTGTCGATCGCGTCATCTGGCGTCCCGATCCTGAGGCGAAGTGGGTGAATCCCGAGGTCACGCGCGGCTCGGAGCGCTGGGTCGCTCTCGAGGATTACGATGATTTTCTCGGCGAAATGCTGAAGTTCAAGAAGTCGGGGTACAAGATCGCCGCGACTCATCTCGCGCGCAATGCCGTCGATTTTCGAAAGATAGACTGGACGAAGCCCTGGATCGTCGTCATGGGAAACGAGCATCGCGGCTGTACCGACGAAGTTCTCGAGATCGCCGATGAAAATATATATCTTCCTATGTATGGACTCGTCCAGAGTCTCAACGTTTCGGTCGCGACGGCGGTCACCCTGTACGAGATTCAGCGCCAGCGCGAAGCAGCTGGCATGTACGGGCGAAAGCGATCACGAGAACATGTCGAACACATGATGAACCGCTGGAAACTCGACATCGAGGGTTTCACCATCGATGAACTGCTGACGTTTCCCGAAGGGCCGCAACCGGATGGTCCGGAAGATCATCAGGATGGAAGGCTCGTTCCACGCAAACGCAAAAAGACCTCTCCATCAAACGACGAAGCACATGAAAGGAACAACATATGAACCCGGCAAAACCAGGATACCCCTTTTTCAGAGAGCTCCATGTCGAGGGGCATCTGATCGATTCGGGCATCATGTCGGCCTGCATGGATCTGATAATCAAAAATGAGGGTGAATACGAAATTCACGAGTTCGTCGTCGGGAAGTCGCACGAACAGCCGTCCCGTGCCCGGTTCACGGTGTTCGGACGGACGGAGGCCGAGCTTCAGACCCTCTGCGAGGGGCTTCACGGGCACGGTTGTCAGCCGGTCGTCGAGGAAAACGCAGTTCTCAAGCCGGCTTCGCACGACTGGGTCGTCCCCGAAAATTTTTATGCCACGACGAACCACCTGACCGAGATCCGGCTCGACGGCGTGTGGTACAAAGCGCGGAACCAGCGTATGGACGCCGTTCTCGTTTGCTCGAAGCAGGGAAGCGGCTGGGATATAGTCTGCCGCAAGTTCCGCGACGTGAAATCAGGCGACATGATCGCCTGCGGCATCCGCGGCATCCGCATCAAGCCCGAATCCAAGGAACGCGACAGGGAAGAGTTCGCATTCATGAACAGCGAGGTCAGCTCTGAGCGTCGCGTCCGGATCGCGGTGAAAAAGATCGCCCAGACGATCATCGACAAGCGGAAAAACGGCGGCAAGCTCGGCATCACGCTCGGCCCCGTCGTTGTACATACGGGCGGCGCCGAGTATCTCTCGCGCATGATCCGCGACGGGTACGTCGATTTTCTCCTTTCCGGCAACGCATCAGCCGTACACGATATCGAGCAGAGCCTGTTCAGGACTTCTCTCGGCATCGACATCGAAAGCGGCGAACCGGTTGAGGACGGGCATCGCAACCATCTCCGGGCCATCAACGAGATCTTCAGATGCGGCTCGATGAAACAAGCCGTCGAGCAGGGTGTTCTCACCCAGGGGATCTTCTTTGAATGCGTGAAGCGCAACGTTCCGTTCGCACTCGCCGGAAGCATCCGTGACGACGGCCCGCTTCCCGAGGTGTACACCGATATGGTCGACGCGCAGAAAGCGTATTTCGAGTTGATGCAGGGGTGTACCGTCATGCTTATCCTATCGACTATGCTTCACGGCATCGGCGTCGGAAACATGCTTCCCGGCTGGGTCAAGACGATCTGCGTCGACATCAACCCTGCGGTCGTCACGAAACTCGCGGACCGCGGTTCCCATCAGACGATCGGCATCGTGACCGACGTCGGCAGTTTCCTGGCTGCGCTGTACCACGAACTGAAGAAGCTCGATCCGGGAACGTAAGGCGAACGGACCGAGCTTCACAATCACAGAATACCGGAACACATCTCGTGCAGCGATGTGCGTTTCGGCGCATCGCGATATGCACCGACGTTTCATTCGCCGCTGATCGGGAACCGGTTCGGGCTGTCGGAAAAAACTTTTCCGCAGTGCGCGAAAATTCGTTAAGAAACCTGCGCTTCCGGCCGAAGAGGGAAAAAGCGGTGTGGATTATACCCTCCACCCGCGCGCCCACCGGGCGCATACAGGGTATAGGCGCGCAGGCGCCGGCACGTCAGGGAGTCGTTCGATATGGGCGAATACAAGGAAGCTGTTCGCGAGTGGGTCAAAGATTTCGTGAAGGCGCTGATCTTTTTCGTCATCCTGCAGACGTATTTTCTGCAGGGTTTCATCATCGAAGGCGCATGTATGGAGCCCCAGTTGAAGTCGCACGAGAAGATTCTCGTCAACAAGATGATCTATCATCTGCGAAAACCATCGCTCGGCGAAGTCGTCGTTTTCACGTTCCCGCTCGACCCGAAGAAAGATTTCATCAAACGTATCGTGGGCGGTCCTGGCGATCTTCTCGAGGTCCGCGACGGGTATCTCTACAGAAATGGCGTCCGGGTTTCGGAGCCGTTCGTGAAAGAGTATGTGTTCGGCTCGTATGGTCCGCTCCGTGTCCCAAAGGGGAAGATCTGCGTCATGGGGGACAATCGGAACAATTCTCATGACAGCCGGGCATGGGGGTTCCTCGACATCAGCCAGGTGAAGGGGCGTGCCGAGTTCAAGTTCTGGCCACCCTGGGATATGGGTTCGATCCCTGCGATTCCCTATTGATGCGGAGTTACATTTGACATGATCGATTTGCAGAGATACAATGACAACGATTCCGGATGCCAGTCATCCGCGGCCAGACAAACACGAGGGAGCGGTCAGGTGACCACGAAATTGGTTCAGCAACATTTCCGGTGTCCAACCTGCCTTTCCGATTTCGATTCGAACGTCGTCGAGGCCGTCAGCCACCAGGGCCAGGATTCGGATTTTTATCCCCACTACATCGGTGACGACCCTCTCGAACATTTCCTCGTGCAGTGCCCAAACTGTCGTTTTTGCGCATACCCGGACGATTTCGGGCAGTCCGGTGACGTTGAGACGATCAGCCAGTCGCGCATTTGCGAGATTCTCGAGCAGCCGCTGGCGAAAAAACTCCCCAAAGTCGCCCAGATGTATTATCTGGCGGGGAAACTCTACGAATTCCAGAAAAAGAATCCCTACCACATCGGGAACCTGTATCTTCGAGGCTCCTGGGTCTGCCGCAAGTCCGACAACCGGAAAGCGGAAATCGAGATGCAGCAGCTTGCGGTCAAGTTTCTCCGCGTTTCAGTCGAGCGCTCGACCGTCGCAAACCCTGACAATCTTCCTGTCGTGACGTACCTCGTCGGCGAGTTGTACCGCAGGCTCGAGGACAAATCTCAGGCCCGCGAATGGCTGAACAGCGTCGAGGAGGTCCTCATCGACCAGGACCAGCAGTGGATTCTCGAGCTTGCCAAGAAGCAGGCCGAACTGAACGAACATTTCATCAATTAACCTTCTCAGACGATCGTGGAACGAACGGGGTGAAAAACCCCGTTTTTTTCTCTCATCAGAACCGCGCATCGTTCCGATAGCAGGTAACCGGGAGAGATAGCAGCATGCGCGTTCTTCTGGTTTCCGACATTCATTCGAACATCGAAGCTCTTACGGCAGTCATCGAAGCGGCTGATATGACGCGCTTCGACGCGGTCTGGTGCGCAGGCGACGTGACGGGGTACGGCCCGAACCCGGACGAATGTGTCAAGTATTTCCTGGGTTTGCCCAACCTGAAAATCGTCATGGGGAATCATGATTCGGTCATCTCGAAGGTCTCCGCGCCGATCGGATTCAATCCCAACGCGATCAATGCAGCATTGAAGAATATCGAGTCGATCACGCCCGAGTCGCAGCAATGGCTCGCGGAGCTCGAAACATCCCTCCGTATCGATCCGGAAGTGATCCTCGTTCACGGAAGCCCTCTCGATCCGGATGAGTATCTCCTTTCCCTGGAACTCTCTATTCCATCGCTTTCCTCGATGGCGAAGTCGGGTATCCGGGTGGGCCTGTTCGGCCATACACACATGCCCGCCATCTACGTCTACGACAAAACCAACGACCAGTATTTCGAGGAGTCGGTCAAAGCCGACAAGGATATCGAACTCAATATATCAAACGATTTCGTCTATCTCGTCAATCCCGGCTCCGTCGGTCAGCCGCGCGACGGTGATCCACGAGCGTCCTTCATGGAACTCGAGATTCTCGAAAACCGCATCATCGTGAGAAACAGGCGGGTCTATTACAAGATCGCGTCGTGCCAGGAGAAGATGCGCGAGAGAAAGTATCCGGAAATACTCATCAACCGGCTGAATTACGGATGTTGAAACACCGTTCAGAATGTCATTCGGCGTATATATCTAGCGGAGTATATTCTTGATCAAGGCAAGAGTGAAGTATGCGGATGAAAAAGGCCGCATGCAGGAGTTCGTGAGAGAGATCGATTCGATCGAGGAACTGCGGACGGCCCTGACCGATCACGGATGTTACGTCCTGCGGATCGACGAGGAACCGAAAAGCTGGACGGAGCAAATCTCCGATATCCTGCAATTGAGACGCGGCGTCGGGATCCGTGAACTCATGGAGTTCACACGGCTTCTGAGAACGCTTGTTAAATCGGGACTTCCTCTGAAAGAGGCACTCGACCTTCTCGTCGAGGACGCTCCGCCCGGGGCCCTCTCGAATGCCGTCAGAGCCGTCAGCCGCGACGTCGGGGAAGGAGTCTCGTTCAGTCAGGCGCTTGCAAGACATCCGCACGTCTTTCCCGACATCTTCGTGAAAACCGTCGTCGCCGGCGTCGCCGCAGGGGCTCTCGAAAACGTGCTAGAGCGGATGTCGTCGTATTACGCTGGCATTCTCGAGATCCGAGGAAAGATCGTCAACGCCCTCATCTATCCGGCTGTTCTGCTGCTCGTCTCGATCGCAGCAGTCGCCTTCATGATGGTGAAGGTCGTTCCCGAGTTCACGGACCTGTTCCAGAATCTCGACGTACCGCTTCCCCCGTTCACGCAGTTCGTTCTGGGCCTTTCCGGCTTGCTTGCCGATTGGTTCTGGCTTGTCATCGCGGCGGTCGTTGGCCTGTTCGTAGCGTTTCGGGAATACACCGCGACGGCCATCGGAAGAGCGCATGTGGACGGATTGAAGCTTTCCATCCCCATGATCGGAACTCTCGAGGAAAAGATGGGCTTCAGCCAGTTCGCAAGAACTCTCGCCACAATGGTCGAAGGCGGGATTCCCCTTCTGCAGAGTCTGTCGGTCGTGATCGACAGCCTCGAAAACCGCGCCCTCGCCCTCAGACTGGCCGAGATTCCCGATTCGATCGAGCGTGGTGACAGTTTCGCGCAGGCGCTGAAATCGGTCCCGAAGGTGCCCCGCATGGTTCCTCGCATCGTCAAGGTCGGAGAGGAGTCTGGCAATCTCGGGGAGATGCTCAACGGGCTCGCCGACCATTACGATGAGGAGATCGACAACCTCACCTCTTCGCTCACGAGGCTGATCGAGCCGCTGCTTTTCCTGCTGATGGCCGTCGTCATCGGCTCCATCATCGTCGCCCTTCTGTTGCCGGTCCTTACCGCCGCGACGAACATCCGCTGATCCCGGGAGAGGAAAGAATGGATCATATCCGACAGTTTCTCCTTGACCATCATCTGATCAAGAAAGACACGCTTTCGAAGCTCGAAGACCGCGCGACTCGCGAGAACAGGCCGCTATCAGAGGTGATTGCCGAAGATCCCTCGATCGATGCCAAAGCCCTTCATCGCGCTTTCGTCAAACTGTTCATGAAGAAGCCGCCGTTCGAGATCCTTCTCGAAATGAACCTGATCACCCCCGATCAACTCAGGAACGTCGAGGATGAATTCGGGGCCCCTCCGGCCGACCTGGGGCGTATTCTTCTCGAACGAAAACTCATCACCGAGGAGCAGTATGCCCAGGCGGTCGCCCGAGAGCTCAGCCTCGAATACGTCGACCTGACGAACTACAAGATCGACGACAATCTGTTCAACAGCGTCGATGTCTCGCTGATGCGCACCTACTCGTTCATCCCGGACTCCAGGACGGACAAGGAGTTCGTGCTCATCATGTCCGATCCGGGAAACGTCGACGCGATCGAGGAGCTCGAGGTCAAGCTCGGCCTGCCGGTCCTTCCGAAGGTCGCCTCGCTTCACGCGATCCAGAAACAGCTGTCGCTGATGATCGAGACGAGTCTCGACTCGAAGCTCGTGCTCGCGGACATGGACAACATTCAGCCTCTCGAACTCGTGATCGAGAAGGAGAGCGCGGAGGAAGCGGCCCCCGGCCTCGCGATCAGCGAGGAGGTGAACCAGGAGGCGCCGGTCGTGAAAATGGTCGACTCGATCCTCCTGAAGGCCGTTCGTAAAAAATCTAGCGATATACATTTTGAAGTATATGAATCCCAGCTGAAAGTGAAATTTCGCATCGACGGCGTTCTGCACGAGATCTTTTCCGACGTCGAGCCGCGCCAGCGAGCCCCGATCATCTCGCGGCTCAAAGTCATGGCACAGCTCGACATAGCCGAGAAGCGAATTCCGCAGGACGGACGATTCAAGCTGAAAATCGACGACCGCGCCGTCGATTTCCGCGTCTCGGTGCTTCCCTCGATCTTCGGGGAAACGGTGGTCCTGCGCATTCTCGACAAATCCTCGCTGGGTCTCGATATCCAGAAGGTCGGACTCGAGGGGAACGATCTTCTGGCGTTCCAGCGAAACGTGAAGAAACCCTACGGCATGGTGCTGGTGGCGGGGCCGACGGGCTCGGGCAAGACGACGACCCTCTATTCAGCCATAAAATATGTGAAGACGCCGGAAGACAAGTTCATCACGATCGAGGATCCCGTCGAATACCAGCTTCCCGATATCGTACAGATCCCCGTGAACGAGAAGAAAGGGCTGACATTCGGTTCCGGCCTCAGATCGATTGTCCGACAGGACCCCGACGCGATCATGGTCGGCGAGATCCGCGACCAGGAAACCGCGCAGATCGCCGTCAACGCGGCCCTGACCGGGCATCTCGTGATGAGTTCCATCCACGCCAACAACGTCATCGACGCGATTTCGCGACTGACGAACATGGGAATCGACCCGTACGAGTTCGTCAGTTCGTTCAATCTCATTCTTTCCCAGCGTTTGATCAGGCGCATCTGCCCGAACTGCAAGACGGACGATGACACGATCACCGATGAGATGAAGCGCCTCAATATCGATTTCGAGGAGCACGCGTCAGCGGCGTTCAAAAAGGGCGCGGGATGCAGGTATTGTCACAAAACCGGGTATCAGGGCCGGTTCGGCATTTTCGAGGTCCTCGAGATGACGCCACGCATCAAGCAGATGATCCTCTCGAAAGAGTCGCCGCTATTGATCCGCAAAGCAGGCATCGAGCAGGGGATGATTCCCCTCCGGCAGGCAGGCTGGAAGCGCGTTGAAGCCGGCGACACGACGTTCGATGAAATGAACCGTGTGACGTTCGAGGAAGGGAACCTGTCATGAGACTGTTCACACAATACACGGCAATCGACATCGGAACCGCTTCGATCAAGGCCGTCCAGCTCGAGCATGCGAACGGCAACGCCGGGTATCGCCCCGCCTCGATAGTCTGCGAAGCTGTTCCGGACGGCATGATCGGGGGCGGATTCACGAACCCGGTCATCGGTGCCGTCGGAAAATTCCGCGATCTTCTCAGGACAGTTTTCGCGAAAATCCGGCATGGTCGAGAAGGATGCATCGTCGGTCTGCCTGACAGATGGGTGAAGCTCAACCTGTTCGATATCACGCTGAAACCCGGCGAAAGCGACCTGCGCGAATTTCTCGAACATCGGATGAAGCGCGATCTGAAAGTCCCGTCGAACCTCGACGTTGCCGTCGATTATCAACTACTTTCGACGGAAAAAATCCCAGAAGGCACCTCGCACCGGTATCTCGTAGGCATGGTCAGCCGCGGCATGCTAGACACCCTTTCAGAAGTCCTCGCCGAACTGAAGGTTCAGGTAATGGCGTTCGATACGTCGTCTCTCGGCATCTACAACGTCTTCGAAGGGTTGCATCCGGAAAACGCGATCGATCGCCATATCATGATGTGCCACGTCGGTCACGAGACGACCGTGGTGAAATGCTTCCAGAACGGCATTCTTCGATACGAGCGCGTCATCGAGGTCGCCGGCGCCGAGTTCGCTCGACACTGCATGGATATTCATCAGTATACAATCCAGGACGCTGAAGAGTTCCTGAAAAAGACCGTCTTCTTCCCCAGCGACAAGGAAGGTATCCTGGCGATGTATCCGAAACGCAACGACATCGCGCGCATTTTCGGGAACTGGCTTCGCGAGCTGAACGTCACGTTCCGATTCTACCAGGAGAAGTTCAAGATCCAGAAGCTTCCGAGAGTCTATCTGACGGGGGGCTCCTGCCTGTTCTCCGGGCTGACCGAGTTTCTGAGCGATTATTTCGGCACCCCCGTCGAGCGATTCAATCCCCTCGCAGAACTGCCCGGCGTCGGAACGCTCGAGCCTTCCATCCTGTCGCTCGGCCCCCGATACGCGCCCTGCATTGGCCTCCTGGTAGAGTGAGGTGAATCGATGAGACATCTGCTGAACTTCGTTCCGACCGTGAAATACCGCTCCGGCAGCAGCTTCATGTACAAGACCATTCTGAGCCTTCTCTACGTCGTTCCGACCATGATGACGGGGTATATGGGCTATCAGTATGTCACGACAGGCGACGTGATCGATCGGCTGAATTCGTCTTCAGACGTGCTCGAGAAGCACACCACCGAGTTCCAGAAAATACTTGCGGAATCGCGGCCGGATCTCGACGAGATCGATCGGATCAATCGGCGGCTCGTCACCTACCATCATACGAACCAGACGCTTCGTTTCTCGTGGAACGATCTGTACAAAACACTCGAAACCATCCTCCCCCAGGGGGTGCGCCTCACGCGCGTCCGCATCGTCCCCAAGACGCTCATCAAGATCGCGCTCGAGGGCAATGCCCGCGAGCTCGGCGATGTGACGGCCCTGCTGAAGTCACTCTACACCCTCGACCGTTTCGCGAATCCAAGGCTGTTGCGTCACGCGAAACTCGCCACGAAAGAGGAGTCCGGCGTGACGTTCGATATGGATGTCGATTATCTGCCGCTTTCGGGGCAGGAGGAAACGCACCCATGATGAATCCGACCGAGGTCAAGAAACTCAGGGAAAAGGCCCCGCTGCCCGCTCTCATCACCCTGATCATGTATTTCGCCCCATCGTTCGTTCTCATTCCTCATTTCGAGAATCTCACGGTGACAGAAGCCTCTTATGACGCGTCACTGAAAACCGCAACCGAAGTTCGACAGCAGAAAGCGAACGATGCGGTGATGAAGGAGAAGTATACGAAGCTGGCGAGCGAAGCCGAAGCACTCGACGCCTGGCTGCCCCCGGAAAGCGATCTCCCCCTGCTGATCGACCGGATCAACGAAACAGCATCGCTTCTCGGCATCGAGATCTCGTCGGTTCGATACGAGATCGACCGGTCGCCGGCAACGAAGCTTCCTCCCTGCGTGACACTCCGGTTCGATCTCAGTGCGGACTATGTCGGCATCAGGGCTTTCATGCAGGCGGTGAGGGGTATCCGCATGCCCGTTCTCATGACGGAAGTGACGGCGAACGAAGACCGGAACTTCACGATCTCGATGATTCACCTGGTGAAGCCATGAATACGAACGCCCAGCCGTTTCCAGAGAAGACCCGTTCGGAAGTCATCGATACGTTCGCCCAGCATCAGCAGGAGATCCGTGCGTTGAAAGGCCTGCTCATCCTGCTGTTCCTGACGTTCGCTTTCGAGTTCGGCCCCGGCATTGTCGCGGAATTCGCCGTTTCTGGCATCGATATCCGGGAAACCGAACAGCAGACGACCTCGAAACCGATGCCGCCGAAACGTGTTCAGCGGGTGATCAACGAACTGAACCGTCTCGAAACGTCCTTCCCGATCGTCCGTTCTTCGATTCGGCCGACTATCACGGCTCTCGAGGCGATCCGCGAGATTCAGCCGGAGAAAATGACGGCATCCCAGCGGGAAAAACAACTTGTCGAGCATCTCGAGAAACTCTGGATGTTCTTTTCACAGCCAACCTGGGAAAACCCATCCGTGTTCGAA
>JAKJFL010000527.1:0-3016 GCA_022704935.1 Candidatus Rifleibacteriota bacterium | reverse complement strand
TTCACGGAAGGCTGAACCGCCGTTTCCTTCTTAGCTTCCTTCCTGGTTTCCTTCTGGACCGTGTTCTGCTTCAGCCCCGAAAGCGGCTTCACATCGACAATGATCTCCTCACCGGGCTTGACCTGGGCGCGGGCCTCGATGAAATTGAGATCGGCGATGGTCCTGTCATGGCCGGCATTGCCATAATAGCGCTCCGCGACGCTCTGAAGAGTGTCTCCCGCCTTCACGACGTAGATCACCAGCTCTTCGTCGATGGTATGGAGGGTCTTGAACTCGTTCGGATTGATCACGCGGGGTTTCGTCGCCGCTTCCGGAGCGGGTGCCGGAGAGGTTGCCGGAGCAGGATTCTTCGCGACGACTGCCGTGGAAGGCTTTTTTGATGCCGGGACCGCGCCTGCCGGAGCGACGGGAGCAATTCCGCTCTTCGCCGGTACGGGGCCGACACCGGCAGTTCTGCCGGATTTCGAGGCGGGAGCAACGACATTCGCAGGCTTCTTCTGCGGCACTGCAGCGACTGTCTTCGGAGCCGACGGCCGGACGGCCTCATTCTCGAAGGGGATTTCCCGCGGCGGTGCATCGGAGCCGGGCTCCGGAGCGACTTCGGTATACAGTGTCGTGACGACGCCGTCGGGGCTCTTCACGGCGGCCTGACGACTGCCGGCAAACGGTTCGGACCAGATTTTCCGGCCGTCGATACGGGCGAACGCCCTGACCAGTTCGGGTTTGCCGCTTGCACTCATCGGAACTTTCAGACGGAACGTCCGCAAGGCCCCGCCCGCGATGTCACCGGACGGCTTCAGCACATACGTCTTCACGCCCTTTGAGCCCTGGACTTCGACCCCGACGTCATACCGACCGGCCTTGAGGGCGCCGGGATCCTGGTTGAAGACGTGCGCAAGAACGATGTTCCTGCCGTCGACGATAGCCGTCTTGCCGCCGGGAAGGCGCTCGAGAACATATCCGCCGACGACGGGTTCGGCCGCAAGCGGGGCACCGAGCGAGAGCAGTCCGGCCAGCAGGCCGAGATTCCGAATGGTTTGCCTCATGTTCGTTCGTCTCCTGAAAGCGAGGTCGCGTATTCTCTGAGAAGCTTATCGGCATGATGCGGCTCACGCTTTAGGAGTTCGGTCCGTGAAGGCGAAAAAATGAAAGGGCCCCCGAGGGGGCCCTTTTCAGCAGTCCTGTATCAGTTTTCTTCGTAGACCGTCACAGGGGACCAGGCACCCTGCATCAAAACAGGCAGCACGGGATCGGCCCGCAGGGAGATCGTGACCTTCGAGGTCTCGGCCGTGACGGCTTTGGATGTTTTCCCCATGCCGTAAAACGGGACGAACGGATTCCTACCGACGCGGAACGGACTGGATTTGGCAGTAACGATGCGCAGTTTGTCGATAACAGGGGGAAATCCTTCCCGGGCCAGCTTGTCGATATCGGCCGCCGTCAGGCGGACCTCCCCTTTTCCGATGCCCACCTTTTCGGATACTTTGCTGGTGCCTGCATAGGTCTGCATCTCGGTGACCATCTTACGCATCTCCGTGTTCAGCCGGCGTTCTTCCTCAAGCCTTTTTCGCAGGACTTCGGCTTCACCGAAGTAGCTGCTCATCGCCATTTCGCTCGTTGCAGTGACGATGCCGCGCGAGTCGCCGCGCTGGCCGATATAGTTGATCAGGATGATCCCCGCCACGAACAGATACCCGATGCCGAGGAACAATTGGGATCTCTGCTTTTCACCTGCCACAGCCGACATTCCTCCGGGATTCAAGTAACACCACGGCGTTGCATACCATAGCGCGTCGCTCCCCCACCGCATCGAAGCCCTCGTTCGTGCCGGCTTTCACCGAGACTCTGCTTCTGTCGATACGCAGGCCCCGTGCGAGCGACTCGCGAATGGCTTCACGGTGAGGAGAAATCTTCGGACTCTCACAATGTATCATAGTATCGATGTTTACAACACAAAAACCGGCTTGATCGATGAGATTCATGACCCGCTCAAGCAGCAGCATCGACGAAATACCGTGATAGGCGGGATCAGTGTCTGGAAAGAGCATGCCGATGTCTCCGAGCGCCGCGGCTCCGAGCAGGGCGTCCATGACGGCATGAAGCAGCGCATCGGCATCGGAGTGGCCCTCGAGACCACTGGTGTGGGGAATGCGAACACCCCCCAGCCACAGCTCACGGCCAGGAACCAGTGCATGAATATCGTTGCCGAAGCCGATTCTGAGCCCGCTCATCCCGTCGTTCACGCCGCGGCCTCCCCGCCCTGTCGAACGGCAGACCGCGCCGCGACGCGAACCGCGGCTGCCCCCCGCGCGAGTTCGTCGTGCCGCAACAAGGCGTCGAGATCGGGCGAGGCTTCAAAAGGAATCTCATCCATCACTGAACGGATCACGGCCGGAATATCGGTGAAACCGATGTCTCCGCGCAGGAACGCCGCAACGGCGACTTCGTTCGCCGCGTTCATCGCGCAGGGAAGGCTGCCGCCCCGCCTGCCCGCCTCGTAGGCATAGGAAAGGCAGGGAAAATCCGCCATGCGGGGCGGCTCGAACGAAAGCGCGCCCAGCTTGAGCAGATCGAGCCGTTCGCCGCTCGCTTCCCACCGCTCGGGATAGCTGAGCGCATACTGGATCGGCAGGCGCATGTCCGGGGCGCCGAGCTGGCCGAGAAACGAGCCGTCGATGAACTCGACCAGCGAATGGATGATCGATTGCGGGTGGACGACCACTTCTATACGGTCGAAGCCGATATCGAACAGCCAGTGGGCTTCGATGACCTCCAGGCCTTTGTTCATCAGCGTCGCCGAGTCGATCGTGATCTTGCCGCCCATGTCCCAGTTCGGGTGCCGGAGGGCTTCCCCGGGCGTCACCTGGGCGAGACGGCTGGTGTCGGTTTTCCGGAACGGGCCACCCGACGCCGTCAGGACCAGTCGCTTGATCTGGCTCCCGTCCTTGTGGCCATCGGCGAGGCACTGGAAAATAGCGGAATGCTCGGAGTCGATCGGGATCAGGGGAACGCCTTT
>JAKJFL010000526.1:0-3035 GCA_022704935.1 Candidatus Rifleibacteriota bacterium | reverse complement strand
ATCGTCTTCGGAATCGGCGAGGAGGTGCTCATCGCGCGGCCGTCGGTGTTCGGGCCGTTCCCTGCCGCGATCAAGTCGGTGGTCGATCGCACCCTCAAGTTCCGCCTCATGGCCCATTCCGCCGAGGACATCACGACCTCGATCATGGAGCGGGACTACAATTACCGGCGTCCCGTCCTGCATTCTGACGTGAAGCACGGCTTCGTCATCAAATTTCCCGAGAAGCCGACCGTCGACATCAACGAGCTCGAGCAGAAGGTGCTGGAAGTGATCGCCAGCGACGTTCCCGTTTTCCAGGCCGGGGAAAACCGCATCAGGATAGG
The DNA here is from genome assembly GCA_022704935.1 of Candidatus Rifleibacteriota bacterium. Lineage (GTDB taxonomy): Bacteria > Muiribacteriota > Ozemobacteria > Ozemobacterales > Ozemobacteraceae > MWAR01. Next base: position 2,712 of record JAKJFL010000526.1, on the reverse strand, counting down.
AAAAACCGACCTATTCTGCACCGGAACGCGAACACACGTGAAATCGACCGGCCAGATCGACAACTTCCGGCTTGTCCACGAGTACAAATTCAACCCGCTGAGCAAGGATTGGATGCTGATCGGCATCGTCGGCCGGCGCGAGATCGCCGGCATCGAGGAGCTCAGTTATTTCGGCGACGAGTCATCCGACCCGAATGCCCCCACTCTCCCCCCCGCCCCCACCGGCCCAGATCACAACGAGTAGGGGCACATCGCGATGCGCCAGGAACGGCCGTCTCGTTTCCATTGAACCCTTTCGAATGAGAACCACCCGTTCGCCCTGAACTTGTCGAAGCCTGTCCCGAGCCTGCCGATGGGGCGAGCACCTATCGTGCGTCGACAGGCTCAGCACGAACTGGAGCGCGATACCGGCTTTCGTCATGCAGGCATCAACAAGGCCTCGCATCATATAATACTTGGAGATATTTTATGACCAAACTGATCGCAAAAGACACGCAGATGCGGAAACTCCCGGTTCCGGCCGACGCCATCCGCAGCGAGACATGGGGCGGGCGCGAGCGGCTGGTCGTTTCGGCGGAAGCCCTGCGGACGCTCGCCGCCGAGGCATTCCACGACGTTTCGTTTTATCTCCGCCCCAGGCACCTCGACATGCTCGCGGCGATTCTCGACGACGCCGAAGCATCGGAGAACGACCGCTACGTCGCGGCGGCGCTGATACGGAATGCCGTGATCTCTGCCGAAGGCGAGCTGCCCCTGTGCCAGGACACCGGCACGGCGACGATCATCGCGAAGCGCGGCAGCGACGTGATCGTCGATGGGGACGACACGGATGCCCTGACGACGGGCGTTGCGGAGGCGTATCGGCGGTCGGCGCTCCGATATTCGCAGATCGCGCCGCTGTCGATGTTCGAAGAGGTGAACACCCGGACGAACCTTCCTCCGCAGATCGACCTCGGCTGGGCGTCGGGCAAGGAGTATCAATTCCTGTTCATGGCCAAGGGCGGCGGTTCGGCCAACAAGACGGGGCTGTTCCAGGAGTCGAAGGCCCTGCTGAGCGAGGAGAAGCTCGAGGCGTTTCTGCGCGAAAAAATCGAGGCTCTTGGCGTTGCCGCGTGCCCGCCCTATCGGCTGGTGGCGGTGATCGGGGGCACCTCGCCCGAATTCAACCTGAAAATGCTGAAACTGGCTTCCGCAGGAGCCCTCGACCATCTCCCACCGGCAGGCTCCGCGGACGGGATCCCCTTCCGTGACCGTCACTGGGAAGACCGCGTCATGGCCATCGCCCGGGCTTCCGGCCTGGGCGCCCAGTTCGGGGGGAAATGGCTGGCCCTCGAGGCACGCGTGATCAGACTCTCCCGGCATGCCGGCTCCTGCCCGGTCTCGGTCGGCGTTTCGTGCAGCGCCGACCGTAACATTCTGGGCCGCATCAACGCGACAGGAGTTTTCCTCGAAGAACTCGACCGGAACCCCGCGCGGCTTCTGCCAAAGATTCAGAGAGTCGCGAGCACCTCGCCGACAGCCGTCGACCTCGCTCGGCCGATGGCGGAGATCCGGGCACAGCTCGGCGCCCTGCGGGTCGGCAGTCTCGTCTTGCTGTCAGGGCCGCTGATCGTGGCGCGCGATATCGCTCACGCCCGCCTCAAGCGGATGCTCGACGACGGCGAGCCTCTCCCCGAGCTGTTCACGAAATATCCGGTCTACTATGCGGGCCCTGCGAAGACGCCCGACGGCCATGTCATCGGCAGCTTCGGCCCGACGACGGCCCAGCGCATGGACTCCTACGTCGACGCGTTCATGTCGCGCGGCGCATCGCTCGTGATGCTCGCCAAGGGCAATCGTTCCGCCGACGTCACGGCCGCCTGTCGCAGGCACGGCGGCTTCTACCTGGGCACGATCGGCGGCGCCGCAGCCCTGATCGCGAAGGAGCATATCGTCAGCAGCCGCGTGGCCGCTTTCGAGGACCTGGGAATGGAGGCCATGTTCGAGATCGTCGTGCGCGACATGCCCGCCTTCCTGCTCGTCGACGACAAGGGCGCCTCCTTCTACGACGCCATCCGCTGCCGCTGACCGGCTTTTTGCTTTTTTCACTCGCTTCTGCCTATACTCGCATGCCAAGGGCACGAGCTTCCGCTCGTGCCCGGCAGGATATAACGTGAATCGCAGAGATTTTTTTGAATTTCTCTGTGGTTTCTCCGTGTTCTTCGCGCACTCTGTGATTCAGCGGTTGTGAAATTTGAATCGGAGACTTGAGCAATGAGCGTGCCGGCGTGGCTGAGCGGGGCGGTGTTCTACCAGATCGTGCCGGACAGATTCCGGAGGGCAGGCTCTTCCTGCGAGTCTCCGCACGGACTCCTGAAGTGGGACGCGAAGCCGGCATCGAGCAAGGCGGGCAGCCAGGAATTCTTCGGAGGGAACCTCCGGGGAATCACCGAAAAGCTCGATCACATCAGGGAACTTGGAGCAAACGCGATCCTGCTGACTCCGATCAACGCGGCGCCTTCCTACCACAGATACGATACGACAAACTATAAATCGATCGATCCGCTCCTCGGCGACTGGAAAGACATCGAGGAGCTGACGTCGGCCGTTCATGCCCGTGGCATGAAGATCATCTTCGACATCGCCCTGAACCACGTTTCGAAGAAGCATCCGTGGTTCGTCAGGGCGAACGCTGATGACCAGGCACCGGAGCGAGGGTATTTCAGATTCAAC
>JAKJFL010000525.1:0-3046 GCA_022704935.1 Candidatus Rifleibacteriota bacterium | reverse complement strand
CGGCGACATGGACGAACCGGTGGCCGACGCGGTGCGCGGTATTCTCGACGGACACCTCGTGCTGAGCCGTGACCTGGCCCAGCAGAACATTTTCCCCGCGGTAGATATACTTGCCAGTATATCTCGTCTCATGCCGGACATCGCGCCGAAGCGCCAGTTCGAGGCTGCGGGAAAGGCGAAAGACACCTATTCGACCTACATGCAGTCGGCCGATCTGATCGGCATCGGCGCCTACAAGGCCGGCTCGAATCCAAAGATAGATACGGCGATCGCGAAACTGCCGAAAATCCAGGAGTTCATCAAGCAGGGCATCCGCGAGCAGACCACCTACGACGAGGCGGTCAAATCGCTCGAAGCGCTCATGGCCTGATGACTCGGCGGACGGTCGGCTGACATGGCGTTCAGGTTCAGGTTCCAGCAGTTGCTGAACATCGCGATCCACGACGAGGATGCGGTGAAAGCCAGGTTGGCTGTCAAGGACGGCCAGATCGCCGAGGCCGAGGCGCAGATCCAGAAATATATCGATGAATATAATATCGGTCTCGAAGCGAAGGCGATCGACTTGCTTGCCGGCCGCATGGACCAGGTCCGAATGTATCCGCTGTTCCTCGCCCGCCTCGCGAATGCTCGATCGTTTTACGAGGAGGAACGTGACCGCCTCCTGGAACAGCGGGCAAAGATCGTCGTCGAATTGAACGAAAAACGCAGGATCCGCAAAACCTACGAGCGGATTCTCGAGCGCGACCGCAAGCGGTATGTCACACGAGAGCAGAAACTCGAACAGAAACGGCTCGACGACTTCGCTTCACGGCTCGGCCGCTTGAAGCCTGGCGAAGACGTGAGTGAGCCTGCAGCGCCAGGCAGTCCGGGACAGGAGGGATAAGATGCTCGAAAACATGCGAAAGGTGCTCGAACGCATCGACGAATTGAACGGCTCGTTCCGCGGAATGTCTCATCGCCAGGCACGTCGCGAGTCTGGCGATTTCGCCGCGGCCCTGAACGAGGCGAAGCAGACCGGGCTCGCGGCGAAACCTTCCGCACCTCCGAAAGCTCCCGCCCCCCTGGCGACCGTTCCGCTGCCGGTGCCGGCCAAGAACACGCGGGCCATCGATCCCGAACAGTATCTCAGTCTGATCGACAAATATGCAGCAAAGTATGGAATAGACCCGGCACTCGTCAAGCAGGTGATCGCCGTCGAATCCGGGTATGATGAGCAAAGCGTCAGCGACAAGGGCGCGCTCGGCCTGATGCAGCTCATGCCAGAAACCGCTCGCGAACTGGGCGTCACCAACCCGTTCGACCCAGAAGAGAATATTTCCGGCGGCACCAGGTATCTGGCCCAGCTTCTGAAACAGAACGGCGGCAACCTGCGTCTGGCACTCGCCTCCTACAATGCCGGCCCGGGGGCCGTCCGCCAGTTCGGCGGCGTCCCGCCGTTCCCCGAGACCAGGTCGTTCGTCCGCAAGGTGTTGTCTGGCTACGAAAAGGCCGGCGGCACCGGTGAAGACACGATAACGGAGTAACGCACGCATGGCAGATCCGAAAGCCCCCGCCCAGCCGGCCCGTCAGCAACCCGCTGCACCCCCCGGACAGCGTCCCCAGAAACAGGATAAACCGGCAGACGACGTCGAAAAGGCAATCACGGCCGCCGATGCCCCGGTGAACGTTCCCCAGCCGGGCCCCGTTTCCAAATTGTATCGTGTGATATCTAATCTCGCGTTTTTCATTCTCCTCGGGCTGTTTCTCGGTATGGTCGGCATGACGGCCCTGGCGCTCGACTTCCTGGATCTGCTCCAGTGGAGATACCGAGTCCCCGAAGAATGGCGCGCGAAATGGCCGATCGCGGCTTATTACGATTTCGTCAGGCTTCATCAGCTTCCCGATGAGCAACGGTATCAGGAGCTACTGCAACGCGAAAAACAGCGCTACGACGAGATCATCGGGTCGGGCAGCGTCGATCTCAAGCGCCGTTCCGAGTCTCTCGAAACCTCGTACCGCGAACTGGTGCGGTCCCAGGAAGAACAGTTCCGCAAGCGCCAGGAAGAGCTGCGGACTCAACAGGAAGACCTTCTCAAGGAACGCAGGGCGCTCGACGATCAGAAGGCCGACCTCGCAACCCGCAAGGAATCGATCGACCTCATCTCGCGCCAGCTCGCCTCCGAAGCGGCGAGCCTCGAGGCAAGCATGATCAGGTTCATGGAGGACGAAAACCGCCTCAAGCCCGTTCAGGACATCGCCGCGGCGATGGAACCCACCGCCATGGCCCGCATCCTCGACGAAGTTTCCGACAACTCGCTCGTGTTCCAGATTCTCAAAGGCGTCACCCCAGCCCAGTCGGCCGCCATCCTGGCCGCCATGGATCCGGAAAAGGTCGGCAAGATCATGAAAATTTCGCAGAATCCGCCGACCCTGCCCACCGGCACCGACAAAAGCTATCTCCCCCAAAGCCTCCAGAACCTCGTCGCCACCTCCCAGGCCAACCTCCGCTGAGAATCGCCAATCGTCCATAGGGGCGGGTTTGAAACCCGCTCCTACTGCACATTTGGATGCAAAAAAATGGGAATGCAATTGTTGTGCGCGTGTGGTGCAGAGCATCTTCCTCTGCTATAGTGGGTATTGAATACGGAGGCTGGTATGAGCGATCCAAAAGAAATCCCGGCAAAAACCTATACATACGCCGACTACTGCACCTGGCCCGATGACAAGCGCTTCGAGTTGATCGATGGCGTTCCTTACGACATGACACCGGCGCCTGGAACCCTTCATCAGACTCTTGTCATAAAATTCGGCAGATTCCTCGACGAATTTTTCGAAGGCAAACCGTGCAAAGTCTTCGTCGCGCCGTTTGACGTTCGCCTGCCGAAGCGTGACGAACCCGATGACGAGGTGAACACCGTCGTTCAACCCGACGTCATGGTCGTCTGCGACGAAAAGAAAATCGATGCCAAAGGATGCCGCAAGGCCCCCGACCTCGTCATCGAAGTGCTCTCCCTCTCGACCGCATCGCGAGACCAGATCAAAAAGCGCGCGCTATACGAACGCCACG
>JAKJFL010000524.1:0-3049 GCA_022704935.1 Candidatus Rifleibacteriota bacterium | reverse complement strand
CCCTGCCGCACGGGCGTTGAAGGATAAGGCATTTCGTGCCCGGTTCCGCGGTTTGACGCTCGGCGATTTCTATAAGCATGACTATTTCAGCGTGGCAGAGCCTGCAAATCCCGCCGACAAACTCGCCGGGATCCAACTCCCCGCTACCGACCCCAGCATCGTTTCCGACGTCCAGGCATCGATCAGGGGAATCCGGAAAAATCTGATCCTCCTCGACCTGTTTGTCTACGATCGCCGCGCCGAGCCCTTCTTCCAGCGGACAAAATCGCTCCTTTCCGTGAAAAAGGCAAATTGATGGACTTCGCAGCAAAGCCGGCGGGAGTAGGTTGCAAATCATGAAATGAAACCTTGTTGCGCGGTGCTTTCCAAAAAATTCCGAGGCCTGACGAGTATGTGTACCGGAGGAAATATCATGAAATATATTATTATGATGAGTGTGTCGCTTCTCGTGCTTGGCGTGATCGGGGTGTTTCTGGCGATGCGATCGGCCGAAAGCTACGGAGATCCGTTCAAGATCGGTCCGGCCACGGCATTGCGCGACATCGTCGACAATCCCGACCGGTTTCTCGCGGCGGATGTCCGCACGTCGGGCCGGATCGTCCGCCAGTGCCCGAGTTCGGGCTGCTGGTTCTTCCTCGACGATGGAACGGGCCGTCAGGTGAGAGTCGAGCTCGGACATCTCGGCATGAAATTCCCCCAGCACATCGGCGGAACAGCCGAGGTCGAAGGCCGCCTGACCCGGGATGGAAAGAACCTCGAGCTCGTTGGGAATGGCGTCCGGTTCCTGTCACGATTGTCTGGAACGAGGTGATATACTATGAGATATATCAGACTTGCGCTTCGGAATATGGCATATCGTCCGGCCCGCACCGGCTTGACCGTGGTCGGCATCGCCCTGGCCGTCGCCGTCGCCGTCAGCCTGATCGGCTTCAATCTCGGGTATCGCCAGTCGATCAACGCGAGCATCGACAAGCTGGGCTTCCAGGTGATGCTGATGGCGAAGGGATGCCCCTATGAGGCCGCCACCATGATGCTCAAGGGCGGAACGGGCCTGCTCTACCTCCCGTCGACGACCTTCGACGACGTCAGAAACGACCCGGAAATCGCCGCCATCACGCCGATCTTCATCGGTGTCGCGGAAAAGGAGGGAAGCGGCATCCGCGACGATTCCGCCTCTTCGTTCGCCATCCTCAGCGGGATCGAGAGGGCCAGTTTTCTTTCGATGAAGCCCTGGCTTGCGTTCTCCGACACACCCCGCGCGGCCGGCAGCCGCTGGTTTGCCGACAACGCACCCGACGAGGTGGTCATGGGCTACGAGGTGGCGGAATATGAACAGCGGAAGGTCGGCGATATCTTCTACGTGACCGTGACGCCCCAGGGAAAGACCGAACCCGTGAGCCACCAGTTCAAGGTCGTCGGCATTCTCGACCGGACTGGCACACAGGACGACGGAACCGTCTTCCTGCCTCTCTCGACCGCACGGGTGATCTTCAACCGGCCCGATGAGCTGACCATCGTCGGCATCAAGCTCAAAGAGTTCTCCGGCCTCCGCCTCCGCGAGTTCGAGAAACGGTGGGCGAAGCTGCCCGAAGTCCAGGTCGTGAGCCTGCAGCAGGTGAAAACCACGCTGGTGAGCCTCGTGGAAACGGCCCAGGCGATGATCGCCGCCGTCGCCGTTGTTGCGATCGTCGTCGCCATCATCGGGGTCATCAACACGATCCTCATGAGCGTCAGCGAGCGCACGGGCGAGATCGGCATCATGAAGGCGATCGGTGCGAGCCGCGGTGATATATTCCAGATCATATGGTATGAAACGCTCTTCATCTGCCTCTCGGGCGGCATCCTGGGCAGCGTCGCTGCCGTGCTCGGAGCCCGAGGGGTGGAAGCCGGGCTGCGACGTCTGATTGACATCGGAACCCACGGCTCGATCGTCGCCATCTCGCCGGCGATCATCGCGGGCGCCCTCGTAGGCGCGGCTGCGCTCGGCGTCTTCGCCGGGCTGTATCCGGCATGGCGGGCAGCTTCCCTCCGTCCGATCGCAGCGATCCGGGAAGGTGAATGACCCGTGGAAGGAGATATCCTATGACGAACCATGCACAAAGATATACATCTGATCCGGTTCTCGAAGCCGTCGGCCTTCGCAGATCCTACCGGCGCGGGAGCGAGACCGTCCAGGCGCTCAGGGGAGTCGACCTGACGGTCAGGCCGGGTGAAATGGTCGCTATTCTCGGGCCGTCCGGGTCGGGAAAGACGACCCTGATCAACCTGCTGTCATGCCTCGACGCCCCCGACGGCGGCAGGCTCACCATCGCGGGAGCCTCCGTGGAAAACCTGTCGGAGGAGGAACTGACCGGCGTCCGGCGCGGCCGCATCGGGTACATCTTCCAGAAGTTTCACCTGCTCCCGTCGCTGAACGTTGCCGAAAACGTCGAACTGCCGCTGCTCTTCCTCGAACGCCCTGTCGATCGGGTGAAAACGATCGAGATACTGCGCCAGGTCGGCCTCGAAGACCGTGCGTTTCACCTCCCGGGCGAGTTGTCGGGCGGCCAGATGCAGCGCGTCGCCATCGCGCGGGCCCTCATCGTGCGACCGGGAATCCTGATCGCAGACGAACCGACGGGAAATCTCGACCGGGCCAACGGGGAAGCCATCTTCGCCCTCTTCCGGAAACTCATCGAGAGCGAGGGGCTGTCGGTGATCGTCACGACCCACAACCAGCACCTCGGCTCCCAGGCCGACCGTGTGATCACCCTCGAAGACGGCCTCATCACCCGCGAAGAACCCGGCGCGGCGATCCGGCCGGCCGCTGGTGCCTGATCCGGCCGTCAGCCCTTCATCGGGGACGGGATCGACAGTTTGCGGAGCTTGTACCGGAGCGTTCGCTCGTGAATGCCCAGCCGCCGGGCGGCCTCCGACTGGTTGCCCCCCGACGTGGCGAGAGACTCGGCGATCAGCCGGCGCTCGAGATCGTCGACACGTTCGGGAAGGGTGGAGCCGGCCTGCGCGGTCTGGCGGTCCTTTCCGACGGGTTCGACAATTTCGCCGAACC